>JAGQRA010000086.1 GCA_020425885.1 Planctomycetota bacterium
CCTCGTGATCGTCGGCGACGATGTGCGCCTGCAGCATCTCGTCGATCAACGCGACGTCGCCGCGCTCGATCGCGACGCGGACGTCCTCGGCACCGAGCAGGCGCCTGACCGGCGCACCGTCGAGCTGCAGCTCGAGCACGATCAGCGGCGACAGATCCCACGCCATGGCCGCGGTATGTCGCCACTGCGACAGCAGCACGCGCAGCACCCGCGAGAGCCGCTGCGGTTCCGGCCGCCGCCGCTGCAGCGCCTGCCGCAGCCGCCGACTCAGCGACGGCCTGCGCCGGCGCGGCGTGGGCTTCGTACCTTCCGGTCGATCCGACCGGGACTGCAGCTCCTCGGGTGGCACGTTCGCGCGGTTCACCGAGGCGGGCAACGGCAGCAGTTCATCGCGCTGCTCACCTGGCTCCTCGCGCGGCTCGGCAGAGGCCCCCGCCGGCCAGCCCGCATCGCGCAACCACTCGTAGGCATCGCGGATCTCGCGGAAGGCGACCGGATCGACATCAGGTCGGTGCAGCTTCAGCAGGCGGGCGTAGGCCGCCCGGATCTCGCCCTGCGAACACCCGGGCTGCAATCCCAACACCTGCCACGGCGATCTCATGACTGCGAATCGGCGCCGTCCGGCGGCGGTTGCCAATCGCCTTCTTCGAGCGGGAACTGCGCCAGGAAGGCATCGAGGACGCGCCCCGCTTCCTGCCAGGACTCCTCGAGCCCGGTCTCGAGAGCAACCTCGAATTGCCGCAGGACCTCGGCCAGCGCATCACGATCCTGGCCGGTGAGCATGGCATAGACCCGGTTGGCCCGTTCCAGTCTGGCCCGGTTCGGCAGTCGTTCGCGCGCGGCGATCTTCAACGGGGCGAGCCTGGCACGAATCTCCTCGATCTGGTGCTGCTGCAGGGCCCCGGGACGCTCTTCGATCACCGTGTGGAAGCGGGCACCGCTGTGCACGACCACGACATCGACCTCGAGCAAGCCGCTCATGTCGTACGAGAACCGCACGTCGATGATGCCGACTTCGGGGTGCGGCCGCCGCAGTCCGGTGACCTGCAGCTTGCCGAGCAGATGGTTGTCCTTGGTGAGCCTGGCCTCGCCCTGAAAGACCATGACGGTGATCTCGTCCTGCGACGATGACAGGGCGTTGAACCGCTGGGCGCGACTGACCGGCACCGTGGTGTTGCGATCGATGATCGGCGCGAAGTAGCCGGACACGATGTGCCCCGGCGCCAGCTCCATCGAGGTCTCGATGCCGAGCGTGTGTGACGAGACATCGGTCAGGACCAGATCCTGGACGGCGGCGTCGCCGGCGCAGAGCGCCGCCTGGACCGCCGCGCCGAGCGCCACCACGCGGTCGGGGTCGTGATCCGCCAAGCCGTCGCGGCCGAACTCGCCGCGCACGAAGTCGCGGATCATATGCATGCGCGTGGCCCCGCCGACGAGCAACACGGCGTCGACCTCGCCCGCCTGCAGCCCGGCATCGCGCAGGCAGCGGGCGACGATCGGCCGCATGCGCCCGGTGAGCTCGGCGGTGGCCCGGGCGAAGTCGTCGCGCGACACCAGGAGCTCGAAACCCTCGAGCACGATGCCGCCGCGTTCGTGCACGCTGAGGCGGCGCTTCAACGACTCGAGCCGGGCGCGGATGCGACCGAGGTTCGGCAGGCTGCGGTCGAGTCCGCAGCGTCCGAGCAGCATGTCGAGCAATGCATCGGTGTAGTCCTCACCGCCGAGATGACTCTCGCCGCCCGTGGCCCTGACCTCGACCACGCCACTCCACAACTCGAGCAGGGTGACGTCGAAGGTGCCGCCGCCGAGGTCGAGCACCAGCAGACGCTTCTCCTGCCCCGGATCGACGAGGCCGTAGGCGAGCGCGGCCGCGGTCGGCTCGTTGACGATCCGCGTCACCGCCAACCCGGCCAGGTTGGCGGCCTCGACCGTGGCCTGGCGCTGTCCCTCGCGAAAGTAGGCGGGCACCGTGATCACCGCGTCGCGCACCTCGCCACCGAGGTGCAGCTGCGCCACCCGGCGCATCTCGCCGAGCACCAGCGCCGAGCACTCGATCGGCGACCAACGCCGACCGCCGAAGCCGTAGGTCTTCGTCGTGCCCATGTCGCGCTTGAAGAAGGCCCGCCCGACCTGCGGCGCCGCGACCAGTCGGTCCCACGCCGGCCGACCGACCAGCAAGCCGCCGTCCTCGGCCATCGCCACCGCCGATGGCGTCAGATGATCGCCGAGCTCGTTCGGCAACGTCACGGGCTGGCCGTCGCGCATCACGGCAACGAGCGAGTTGGTGGTTCCCAGGTCGATTGCGATGATCGTCATCGGCGTGTAGCAGCGGTCGGGTCGGCGCCTGCATTCGCTGCACCCGGTCGGTCCGTCACGGCATTGTGGCAGCCGGCTCGGCTTGCGCCACTGCCGAGCTTCGATCGAGGAGGTCTGGCGCTCGCCCATTCGGCTGCCACGGCGGAGGTCCCCGACTCGGCTTCGGCGTCGCGCCGTGGTCAGCGCCCGCTGACCTCGACCGCGGACGCCGGCCGCGCGCGCCAGGTGACGCCGACCGCGAACAGGCCGAGCAACGCGGCGGCCGCGAACACACGCCAGTCGAGGACGCACTCGAGCAGCAGACGGTGCGACGCGGCCTCGACCTGGGCGCGATAGACCGGCAGCGACTCGAGCCGTCGCAACGCGCAGGCCGCCAGGCCGCCGTACGAGTCGAGGTCGTCGGCCCGATACCGCAGCTGTTGCCCGCGCAGATACCGCGCCAGCGCGAGCAGATCGACGCGGTCCGGCACACCGAAGCGGGCCAACAGCTCGATCGCGTCGCTCGTGGAGTCGATCCAGCCGAACCACAGGCGCTCGGCGCGCCGACCCGGGGCCTCGTCCTCGGACAGCCGGTGGGAGGTGAACGCGCCGGCGCGACCATCGCCCGACGTCAGCCAACGGCGCTCGAGCAGCACGAACGCACGGTCGCGCATGGTCGCGACCGCGTCGGTCTCGCCGATGGCCTCGCACAGCGTCACCTGCTCGACGAGGTCGTCGAAGTCGTCATGGTCGACGCCGAGTTCGGCCAGCAGGCGCGCGCTCTCGGCGAGCATGCCGCTGGCGATCACGTGGCCCAGCTCCGGCGTCAGCAGTCCCCGGTGCGCCAGCGAGTGGATGGCGCGGTAATCGGCCACGCCACTGACCTCGCCGGTCATGATCCGTCGTTCGCGTCGTTCGCTCGATTCGTTCCGCCAGCGCTCCCAATCGCTGTCGCGCGACAATCCGAGTTCGATCACGGCGAGAGCATCGTGGTCGTACTGCATCGTCGCCAGCCGCTCGTCGCGGTAGGCGTGCACGGCCGCGCCCAGCGCCGTCAGATCCGGCAACGGTTCGCCGGCCGCGCGCAGGTGGCGGATCATCCGCGCCACGTCACGCAGCCGGGTCACCTGGTCGTCGCCGCGCACGGTCGACGCGATCCGCTCGCGCACCTGCCCGACGGTGACCTCGACCTTGCCGAAGGCGGACCACGTCCCGAGCACCAACGCCAGCAGCAGCAACAGCCCGCCGGCCTTGCTGAACTCGCGCACCAGCAACACGCACACGATCGTCGCCAGCAGCAGCATCGGCGAGATCCACGCCAGGCCGGCTTGGCCGGCGACGAGGTTCGGCAGCTGGAAGCTCTGCGCGCCGACGAACAGGAGCACGCCGACCGCCCGCCGCGCGACCTCCTCGCGCGTCGCGAAGCCGAGCCGGCCCAGTCGACCGAGGATCGCCAGCAGTGCCAGGCTCGAGGTGACCATGACGAGCGCCACGGCTTCGACGCGCGCGAACCCCATCATCACCACGAGCCCGAGCACGACCGCACCGGCGGCGATGGCATGCTGCCGCCACCAGCCGCGCAGTTCGCGCTCGACCTCGCGCCGCCTGACACCGGCGGTGGCGGCGGGCGCCGGTTGCAGCAGCGATCGCAGGATCATGAACAGCGTGACGACGAGCACAGCGATCACCGCGACCGGGAACGCGGCGAGCCCGGGCAGCAGCTTGGCGATGCCCTTGCCGGCCAGGGCACCGCCGAGCCCGGCGCCGAGCGGCTTCGGCACCAAGACCGGCGGCAGCATCGCCGCCGCCGCCCGCAGGTATCCCGGCAGAGCCCGCGGCATCGACCGCGGCTGTTCGATGCGGGTGCGGACACCGGCGGCGAACTCCGTCGCCTCGGGGAGCTCGCCGGCGAACTCGTCCAGCAGCGCCTCGGTCAGCGCCCGGTCTTCGCGTTCGTCGGCAATCGGATCGATCAGCTCTCGCGGCCCGGTCATGGTGTTTTCTCCTCGGCCAACTCATGGCCGCAGTCCGGCAGCGACGCCTTCAGCTCATGGCGGGCACGACGCAGCCGGCCCTCGACGGCGCGCACGCTGAGACCGAGAACGGCCGCGATCTCGGGCAGGCCGCTGCCGTCGAGGTATCGCATTTCCAGCACCGTGCGCCACGGTGCGCGCAGTCGCGCCAGGGCCTTGCCGACCGGCGACGGCGTGGCTTCCCGTGGGGGCGCATCGTGGACCGCGACCCGATCGGCGGCGTCCATGGTCGAGAACGCCCGCGGTCCGCGATCGCGCCGCCAGCGCGACAGATGGACATTGTGCGCGATGCCGCGCAGCCAGCCACCGACGGCCGAAACCTCGTCCCAGCTGCCCACGAAGCGGTCACGACTCAGGTAGGCCTCGGCGAAGGTGTCCTGCGCGAGTTCGACGGCACGCTGGCGGTCGTTGCCGAGGCCGGCGAGGAAGCCGACCAACGGTCCGCGGAATCGGGTCATGAGGGCGTCGAGATCCATCGCCAGCGGCAATTGCCACGAGACCGTCGCACCCCACGCGAAACCCGCGAAATCGCCCGGAAAGCAGATTCGGTGGCCCGGTCGCACCGAAACGTCGCCTGTAGGAGCCATGACCCATCCTTCCAGCCTCATCCCCGTTCTCGTCCTGGCCAGCAGCATCGCCGCCCAGCGCATCGCCGAGGTCGAGCCCAACGACACCGTCGCCCAGGCCCAACCGCTCACGGCCGGCACCCAGATCACCGCCAACCTCGCGGCCGGCGAACAGGACTGGTTCACGTTCACGCTCGCCGCCCCGGCCGAGGTCCACCTGCGCACCACCGGCAACTTCGCCGTGAACCCCAGCGTCGACACCGGGGTATTCCTGTTCGACGCGAGCGGCACCGCGCAGCTGGCATGGAACGACAACGCCGCCGGCGTGCTCAGCGACTGCGGCGTCAACCTCGGCGCCGGCACCTACTCCGTGCTGGTGATCGGCAAGCTGGCGACCACCGCCGGCGACTACGGCCTCGACTTCGTCACGTTGCCGGCGGCGGTCATCAACGCCGTCGAAGGCCCCGAGCCCAACCACGATCCGGGGCTCGGTGGCACGCCGACGCCGATCACGCTCGGCTCGACCATCGCCGGCAACCTGTCGTCGCCGACCGACGTCGATTGGTACTCCTTCAGCATCACCGGCCGCGCCGTCGTGCAGTCGATCTGCTACGACGACGGCAGCGTGCCGCAGCTCGACAACACCGGCCTGCAGTTCTTCCAGGAGCTGGCACCCGGCGTCTACGGTCCGTTCAGCCCCGCCGGCTCGAGTTCGCTGACGACGAGCCATCGTTCGTTCAACCTCTCGCACCCGACGACGCTGGCGGCGGGCAACTACGCGATCCAGGTCGCGGCCGGATCCGCGGCCGCCGGCACCGCGCCGTTCAGCTACACCAAGACCGGCAACTACGCGATCCGCACCAGGCTGATCGACATGCCCGGCACCTTCACCGTCGCCGAAGGCCCCGAGCCCAACAACGTGCCGGGCTCGCCGAACGTGCCGTTCTTCACGCTCGGCGACACGCTGTCCGGCAACTGCAGCGGCGGCAACGAGGAGGACTGGTGGGCCTTCGTGGTCGGCGGTCCGACGACGATCGCGCTGATGTGCGACGGCGGCAGCCCGTCGCCGATGACGAACGAGGACCTGCGTCTGTTCGATGCCACGGGCACGTTGATCACGACCGCTTCGAGCGGCGGCCCGGGCTCCCACGGCCGCATGATCTACACGCTGCCGCAGGGCGGCATCTACTACGTCGCGGCCTACGGCGGCGCCTTCGCCCTGACCGGCGACTACGTCGTCTACACCGGCAGCTGCGATCCGATGTACGTCACAGGTGATTTCAGGGCGACGCCGCCTTCGACCAATGCCTGCCCCGGCTCCAACAACCTGCGCCCGGCGCTCAAGGTCGCCTCGACCGAATCACCCCAGCTCGGCTCGACCTTCGTCGTCCAGCTGGCCAATACGCTGCCGAACGCGCTGGCGATCCCGTTCTACGGCTTCTCGCGCAACACCGCGATCGGCGGCACGGTGCCGCTGCCGTTCGACATGACGCCGCTCGAACCGAACCAGTTCAACCACTGCATGGTCCGGGTCGATCCGCTGATCACCAGCCTCCTCATCACCGACGCCAACGGCATCGGCTACATCGACTACGTGCTGCCGCCGGTGCCCGGACTGCAGGGACTGCCGGTGTTCATGCAGTCGATGCAGCTCGACCCGGCGATCCCGAACAACCCGTACGGAGTGTCGATGTCGAACGACGCCAGGATCCTGATCGGCACCCGCAGCTACTAGCCCGATTGGTTAGGGTCAACGCAGGCGTCGGATGATCGACGTAGCGAACACCTCGTCGACCCACCGCTCGAACAGCCGCTGCGCGAGCAGCTCGCGCGTGAGTTCGCGGTTGCGTTCGTTGCCGAGGTCGAACTCGCGCCCGGTCTCGTGGCGCTCGATCACGCGCGCGAGGTAGACACCGTCACTGCCGCGCAGCGGCCCGAGCAGCTTGCCCGGTGGCGCGGCGAATGCGGCATCCGCGACCCCGGCGCGCAGCAGCGTCGTGTACTCACCTTCCGCGAGCTGACCGCGCACCTGGTTCAACGGCATCGGCCGATCTTCGCCGAGGTGCAGGTGAACGACGCCCTCGGGCAGCACCGGCGCGCCGTCGTTCGCCGCGGTCAGCACGGCCATGGTCTGCATGGCGAGCTGGTGGGCCTTGTCGAAATCACCGCGACCGTCATCGCGCGGGTCGGCGCGGTGGACCCAGAACTCGACCTCGATCGTCGTCCCGGTCAGCAGGTCACGCGAGGCCTCCGCCTCCCGCGCCAGCGCCGCGGCGGCGAAGGCGTCCACGGGCAGCGAACGCAGATAGGACTCGCGGACCCGCCACCGCCGCTTGAACGCCTCGAGGCTCGGGTAGTGCTTGAACTTCGTCGCCACCACCTTCACCGTGAACGGCGTGCTGTCGTACGGCTTGGCATACTCGAGGTAGGCGTCGGTGAAGTCCTCGTCGGTGAGCCACGCGCCGCGACGAACGAGATCGTCGCGCAGCAGGTCGAGCACGACCTCGTCGCAGGCGCGGCGAGACATCGTGGCGGCATCGACGTCGGCGCCGGTATCGGCATCGGCCAGGGTGCGCCGCAGGTTGGCGAGATCGACCACCTGGCCGTTGATCTCCAGCGCCTCGGCCGCCGGCGCACCGCCGAGCAGGGTCGCCTCGAGGGTCAGCCGGGACAGGCCCTTCTCGGGCCCGGTGTCGGGCCGCTGTGCGGTCAGCGCCGAAGGCAGGAGCAGAGAGAACATCACCAGCGTCGATCTCGACATGGCCGCTCGACGCCGAGCCGCCCGACCAACTCCCGGTCGGAAGAGTGGGGTCGGGTTCGGTGCCACCGCCCCCCCCGTCCGTGGCCTCAGCATTTAGGATCACGCGCCCGACGTCGAACCAAGGTCAGGCATGAACATCACCACCCCGATCCTGCTGTCCGCCCTCGTCACCGCGACCCTGCCGGCCCAGATGTCCGGCAGCTACCTCATCGACCCGGCCACCCCGACCGCGTTCGCGAGCTTCAACGACGCGATCGGGGCGCTGTTCACCAACGGCACGAGCGGCCCGGTCGAGATCATGGTCGCACCGGGCACCTACAACGAGTCGGTGCTGATCCCGCCGATCGCCGGCGCGGCGGCCAACGCGCCGATCACGTTTCGCTCCCGCCAGGGTCCCGGCACGGTTCTGCTGCAGGGCAACGGCGGCGACACCATCGCCCTGCTGGGGATCTCGTTCGCGCGCACGCGCTCGATCCACTTCGACGGCCTGGACTTCACCGGAGCCCCGGGCCGCGCCATCTCGGCCACCGAGTACGTGGAGGACATCGAGATCGAGAACTGCACGTTCTCGGGCAGTTTCCTGACCAACCGCAGCGGGGTCTACTACCAGGCCATCATCGAGAGCGCGAACATCGGCAACGAGATCGGCTGGCGCATCCATCACAACCGCATCCGGATGACGCCGTTCACGACCAGCACCAGCCACGGCATCTACATCAGCAACGGCGGCGGCTTCGAGATCCACCACAACCACTTCGAGCTCAACGGTGCCAATCACGCGATCTACATGCAGAACAACGGCAGCACCGTCGATCGCATCTACGACAACCTGTTCACCGGCACCATGGCGATGAACGCCAGCAACACCCTGAGCTCGGTCTCGGCCCTGCGGCTCGACAGCGCCAACTACGAGAACTACATCACCCACAACACCTTCGCCCTCGACATCCCGGGCGATGGCTGCTGCATCGTCAGCGGCGGCTACTTCTCCGGCGGGCAACCGGTCCAGAACCACATCCTCGGCAACATCTTCCACGTCGAGGGCAACGGCGTCGCGATCGTGCTCAACGTCTCCGGCTTCGGCACCAATCCACTGCACGCCGACGGCAACCTCTACCACGTGACGAGCGGCGTCCTGTTCCAGGTCGGCTCCTCGATCGCGACCGGAACGCCGCATCCGAGCCTGGCGAGCTGGCAGACCGCGACCGGACAGGACCTCGGTTCGATCGAGGCCGATCCGCTGCTGCAGGACCCGTTCGGCACGCCCCCCGACCTGCGGCCGACGCCGCCGAGCCCGATCATCGCCCTCGCCGTCGCGACCCCGAACTACGTCACCGACGACTACCGCGGTCGCCTGCGCGATACCCGGCCCGACGCCGGCGCCTACGAGTCGACGAGCTTCGCGCTCTACGGCGCCGGCTGCCGAGGAACCGGCGCGCTCGCGCCGCTGATGGGCAGCACGGGCATTGCGGGCACGAACAGCTTCACCTTCGAGCTGTCGCGGGCGCGAGCGAATGCGGCCACGGTCCTCTACGGTGGCTTCTCGCGTACGACCTCGAGCGCCGGCCCGCTGCCGTTCGACATCGGCGGCGGTTGCGCCATCCAGGCGGCACCTGACGCTGTCAGTTCGTTCGTCGTCTCGTCGACCGGACAGGCTTCGGCGCCGTATCCGATCCCCTCGGCGGCGGCGTTCTTCGGCCTCGACCTGTACTTCCAGTGGGCGGTGCTCGACCCGGGCAGCGGCAGCCCGTACGGCATCGCGGTCACCGGCGGCGGTGCCCTGCAGCTTTAGAGCCCCGCCGACCGCACACGATGAGCGCCCGGCGCGCCACTTTCACGGCAGCCGGCGGCTGCTGTAGACGCCGTATCCGTTCGGGTCATCACGCGAGTCGATCCAGCAGGCGTAGATGCGGGCGCCGTCGACGCACAGCTGCGGCGATCCGGAGGTCGAGGCGTTGGGATTCATGTGATCGAGCGGCAGATCGACGGCCCAGGTGACCCCACCGTCCAGCGAATGACTGAAGTACATGCCGTAGTCGTCACTCTGCGGCCCGGTCCGGTTGTCGGTCCAGGCGGCGAAGAACCGCGGTCCCGTGCCACGGATCGTGGCGAACCCGGCGTTGTAGGCGCCGAGACCGGAGTCGATACGGATGCTGGTCGGCGACCAGGTCCGCCCACCGTCGGTCGAGACGTTGCGGAACATGTGGTCCCAGCCATTGACGGCGTCAGCGCGCTGATCGGCCCAGACCGCACAGACCTGATCGCCCGCACACCAGACCACGGGCCTCGATGAAGCGGTGAGACCGGCATCGTCGCCGCGGTCGACGCGGGTCGGCCCCTGCCACACGAGGCCGCCATCGTCGGAGACGTTGGCGTAGATGTCGCCCAGGCCATTGCGCAGGTCCTGCCACACGGCGACCAGTCGTTGCCCGTCGACACAGAAGTCGACGTCGCTGGATGCGCCGGGGTCGGGAGCGATACCGGGGTCGAGCCGCACGTCCGCCGCGAGCCAGGAATCGCCGCCGTCGCGCGAGCGGTCGAAGTAGATCGCGGCATCGCCGTCCCTCGTATCCAACCAGGCGACGTAGACGTTCTCACCGTCGCAGCGGATCACCGGCCCGGTGCTCGACGGCGACTCGTCGTCGCTGATGCGGATCGCCTCGGACAGCCAGGTCGTGCCGCGATCGCGCGAGCGGTCGAAGTAGATCTGCTCGCGGCCCGCGTAGTGCTCCGTCCAGACGACGTAGACGTTCGTAGCGCTCGCGGCGATCTGCGGCGCGACCGAGACCGCCGCGCCTTCGACGCCAGGGTCCAACCGCACGGCTCCGCCCTCGAGCCAGGTGAGACCGCGATCGAGCGACCGGTTCAGATGGATGTCGGGCCAGAATCGATCGGTGAACGGATCGGGGAGCGTGTCCTGCCACACGACATAGACGGCGTCGCCCGCGCAGGCCATCTCGAGCGCCTGCGAGTCGCCTGCATTCTGCGCCCCCCTGTCGAGGCGCGCCTCGTCCTGCCAGACCACGGCGCCGTCGAGCGACCGGCTGAAGTAGATGTCGGAGCCATGCCTGCCGACCCCCGGCTGGTCCCGCCAGGCGGCGTAGACCACCCGACCCGAGCAGCAGAGTTCCACATCCAATGCGCCCGACTGACCGAGCCGATTCAGGTTCACGTGTGAGTCGTTCGGCGGGAACGTGGGCGCGGGCCGGAAGTAGGTGAAGGCCGCGGTGCGGTCGAGCCGCTCGTAGCCGTTGTCGAGCGTGATCGTCGCGTCGCCGGCGACGCCGTGGGGCGGCGTCACCGCGATCATCCGGTCGTCGACCACCGTCGCCGGCATCGCGGGCGTGCCGGCGAACAGGATCGACAGCGCGGCGCCCGGCCGCAATTCCCTGAAGCCGCGCCCGACCAGGCGAATCGGATCGGCGACGTCGGTGGTCGCCGAATCGGGCACGACCGCCGCGATGTCCATGGCGGCCGGCGTCGTCGCCGTGACGACGTTCGACGCCGCGCGGCCGCCGCTGTTCAGCGCGACGACCCGCAGGTCGTAGGTGGTCTCGGGCACCAACCCCTGGACGACGTGAGCCACCGCGTCGTTGCCGAGCCGCACGGCCTCGCTGAACTCGCCGGCGTTGCCGACGCGCACCTCGATGACGAAGCCGGTCTCGTTGTCGGCGTTATCGGTCCAGGACATTGCCACCGACGTCGGCGAGGCCGCCATGGCGGCGACGCCGGACGCCTTCGCCGGCGCCGCGACGCCACCGCCCCCACCGCCGGAGACTCCGATCACCGTGATGGTCGCGAAGCCACAGCCCGACGCCAACAAGAGGACGGCGAGGATCGCGCCGCGGTTCATCAACGTGCTCCTCATGACGCCACCAGACGGTAGGACTGCGCTCCGACCCGGCGCAACCGCAGCCTGGCCCAGGGCGCCTCGGGTCACGACTCCCTCACGGTCTTGCCTCGGCTTCGGCCCGGCGGAAACCGCGGCCCCACCCTGACATGCCGAATTGTAACGGGAACATCTTCGCCCAATCGCGGATGTCACCTCCCACGGTCTCCGAGGTATTTGGCGCGTCCCTCGGCGTCTTTGCCGAAGGCACTCAACCACCGAAGGAGGCGGACATCCATGTCCATGCAACTCTCGTCTCTGACTGCTGTCCTCGCGACCCTCGCATCCCTGGCACCGCTCGCGGCACAACAACTCGTAGCTCCGGCACTCTTCGACGGCGTCGAAGCCGGCTCGACGGGCAACATCTGGCGCAACGGAACCAACCGCTACCAGTGCGTATACGACTCGTCACACTTCACTAGCCGCGGCATCGAACATCCGATCCGGATCCACACCGTGCAGTACCGCCTCGACGGCGGGCTCGTGGGCAATCCGACCACGTATCCGTCGGTCGAGATCTACCTCGACTACTGCCCCAACGACCACGCCGCGATGAGCACGACCTTCGATGCGAACCGCACCATGCCGTTGCCGCGCACCCCGGAGTACTCGGGCCCCGTCGACGTCGTCGCTGCTTCGGGCGCCGAGCCGAACGACTTCAACGTCACCATCGCCCTGCAGAATCCCTTCCGCTACGTGCCCGAACTCGGCCAGGATCTCATGGTCGAGATCGTCATCCTGGCGCCGCCGAGCCCGGCCGTCGGCAACACGATGAGCAGCGCGTTCAGCATCGCGGGCCACCAGTGCGCCGCGGTGCGCAGCGTCGGTTCGACGACGGCCACCACCGGCTCCTCGACCGCGTTCTGCCCGGTGATCCGCTTCGGCTACAACGACATCCAGGGTGGCGCCAGACACCAGGCCTTCGGTCCCGGCTGCTACTCACACGCCGTGTCGTTCTACGAGGAATACGCTCTCAGTGCGAACGACCTCACCGGCATGACCGTCACCGCCACCCAGAACGGCACCGGCGGCTATGACGTCAACACCGCCGCGCTCAGCTCGTTCGTTGCGCCGACGAGCGTCGGGCTGGCTCTCGACGACGACGTCGTCAGCTCCGCCATCGCACTGCCGTTCACCTTCGACTACCCGGGCGGCAGCACCACCAGCATCGCCATCGACTCCAACGGCCGCATCTTCCTCAACGGCACGACGGGCAGCTCGGTGACCGCCTCCGCGGCCGGCCTGCTGTCGACCGCGGTCAATGTGCTGTGCCCGTCGTGGCAGGACCTGCACCCCGACGGCGCGACCAATATCAACAACGTGTTCGTCGAGTCCAACCTCGCCGGCACCGAGTTCTACATCACCTGGAACAACGTCTCCTGCTTCCCGAACACGCAGGGTGGCAACAGCACGTTCCAGGTCGCCCTGATCGACAACGGCACCAGCGACAGCTTCGAGTACCGCTACGTCACCATGGTCAACGACTCGACGTCGAACTCCGGCATCATGATGACCGCGTTCTCGCCGGGCGGCGGCGCCGTCGATCCGGGTGCCAGCGATCTCACTGCCGGCACCGTCTCGACGACCGCCGACGCGTTCCCGCTGCAGCTGAGCGCATCGCCGCGCCCGATCCTGGGCTCGACCTGCACCTACACGCTGAGCAACGTCCGCGCCACGACCGGCTTCAGCGCCATCTTCGCCAGCTGGGCAGCCACGACGCCGACGTCGCTCCAGGTCTACGGTCTGGCCGACGCCGCCGGTTGCTACGGCAACATCCAGCTCAACTGGGTCGTCCCGTTCGGCCTGCTGATGATCGGGAGCCCGACCGCGAGCACGAACGTGACCTGGCCGACCGACCCGGTCTTCGTCGGCGCGAACGTCAGGGCCCAGGGCCTCGAACTGGCTCCGCTCGAGAACGGTGATGGCATCATCACCTCGAACGGCCTCAGCATCCTGCTCGGGAATCAGTGATATTGGATCGCCGCAACGCGGCGTTCCTGGCCACGGGCGAACGAGCCAACTGCCGCCGCTGCGGCGATGGCTCGGCCCGCTCGGCGAGAAAGCCGGGCTCTCGCGGGCGATACTGAGATACCGGATCGCCGCAACGCGGCGTTCCTGGCCACGGGCGAACGAGCCAATTGCGATGGTTCACGCCGCTCGGCGAGGAAGCAGCTTCGCGGCCGACCTGGTTGACGTGCAAGCGGTGACGGGAATGATCCCGCCAATGCACGTCCATGGTGTCGTTCTAGTCATGCTGCTGGCCAACCTCGCGGTCGCCCAGAAGCCCTCCTCCCAGTCGGCCGCCAAGACCTGGATGGACCTCGAGGTCGGCACCGACCTCACCTGGCGCGCTGAAGGCGCCGACGTCGGCGAGGTTGCCGGCGGCAAGAGCGAGAGCGGCAACGCCACGCGCGAGATCCGCATCCTCTGCCTCGGGCTCGACGACGATGGCAAGCTGCGGATCGCGATGATCGACGAGGCCCTGCCGAAGGAGCCGCATGACGTCCCGATCGTCAACGCCGAGATCGCGGTGCTCGATCCCGAGACGAGCGAGCTGCAACGACAGCCGGGCGGCGGCGGCGGGCCGATGCAATGGTCGCCGCTGATGGCGTTTCCCTTTCCGGCGCTGACCCCGGCCGAGTGGAAGGCCAAGAAGCCCGTCACGAAGTCGACCGTTGCCCCGATCGGCGGCGAACCGCAGGAGCTGTCCCTGACGTTCTCGTTCGACAAGGTCAAGGTCGGGCGCAAGAAGGTGCCGGTGCTCGTCGGTGCGATCGATCCGGGCCAGCCCGTCGCGATCAGGCTCGTTGGCATCGCCGGCATGGTCGCGATGGCGGAAGGTCGGATGCCGAAGCTGGGCGCCAGCGGCGTCGACCCGGTCGAAGCCATGGTGACCGAGCTCCGCCGCGAGTACCGCCTCGATGCCAAGGGGCGGCTCTGCGAGATCCACACCACGAACAAGTACGAGGCGGCCGGCGGCAAGATCAAGCTCGAGGGTCAGCACACGATGCGCGAAACCGATCGCCGCAAGCTGGCGGCCAAGGACCTGGCCGCGTTCACGACGTTGGTCGAGGAGATCTGCGCGATCGCCAATGGTCGTGAGAGTCGGCCCGAGCGCCGCCAACGCGCCGAGGCGCTGCAGTCGGACGCCAAGAAGCTCGGGCTCGGGCCGACGGTCGACCGCCTGGTCGACAGCCTGACGCGCGACGGCCTGCCGCCGGGCCTCGGCCGCTGACGACGCCGCGCCGGCCGTAGCGCCGCGGCCTGGCCGCCGCGTCAACACGCCCCTTGACGGCGGCCAACCGCGGCGAGAACGTCGCCGGCCGGTCCGAGATCGACCGCTCCCCGCTCGAACGCCTGCTCCGCGACGCACCCCATGACGAATCCCACCCGCGTGCTCGGCCTGCTGCCCTGCCTTCTCGCCCTCGCCGATCCGGCCCAGGCCCAATGGTCCTCGACGTCCGCGGCCAACCTCGCGATCGGCGATGGCGCCGGCGACCAGGTCCAGGCCAAGGTGGTGCCGACCGCCGATGGTGGCTGCTACATCAGCTGGTTCGATTCGGACCCGAACGGTTCGCCGGCATTCGGCTACGACGTGCGCCTGCAACGACTCGACGCCGGCGGCCACGAGCTGTGGCCGCACCGCGGCATCCTGGTCGCCGACCGCGGCTTCAGCTCGACGCAGGACTACGGGCTCGACGTCGATCTCTTCGACCACGCGCTGCTCACGTTCCGCGACGACCGCTTCGGCGGCACGCAGATCACCGCGGCGCGCGTCGACCCGGCCGGCACCCTGGTCTGGGGCAGCAATGGCGTGCAGCTGACCAACACCACCGCGTTCGTCGCGGTGCCGAAGATCTGCGGCACGAGCGACGGCAACTGCGTCGTCGCCTGGACCGAGAACGCCGATGTCCAGGTGCAGAAGCTGGACCCCGCGGGCACGGCGGTGTGGGCCGCGAACGTGGTGCTGTCCGCCGCCGGCTCCAACCTGGCGTCGAGCGACCTCCATGCCGCCGACGCCGGCGGCGCGATCCTCGCCCTGCAGCAGTCCGGTTCGTTCACGAGCCCGCGCCACCTGCTGGCGCAGAAGCTCGACATCGGCGGCAATCTGCTCTGGGGCCCGGCCCACCTCGCCGTTTTCGACAACGGTTCGCTGCAGTTCGGCAACTACCCGCGCTTCGTGGTCGACGGCAGCGGCGGCGCGGTGTTCGGCTGGTACTCGAGCACGCCGGCGTTGGAGTGTCGGGCGCAACACGTCGACGCGGCCGGGGTCGAGCAGTTCGCGCACAACGGCGTCAGCGCATCGACCGGACCGGGAGACCGCGTCAATCCCGGCGTGGCCTTCGATCCCGCCACGCAGACGACCTTCCTGGCCTACGTCGAGCAGAGCGGCGGACAGTACCGCATCGCGGCCCAGAGCTTCGACGCGATCGGCAATCGGCAATGGAGTCCGACCGGGGCGCCGATCACCACCTACGGCGCCGCAGCGGTCGCCGACGTCAATGCCCTGGCGATCGCGGGCATGATGGCGTTCTGGACCGAGGAGCCGGGCTTCGCCCAGGACCGGGTCTACGGCGCGCGGCTCGACGCCGCCGGCACTACGGTCGTGCCGCGGTTCGCTGTGTCGTCGACGCCGGCGGTCAAGTACCGCATCGCCGCGGCGGCGAGCAGCCTCGGCTACGCGATCCTTCTGTGGCAGGACCAGGGCTCGGGCACGTCCGACATCCTCGCCCAGAACGCGCTGCCGAACGGCAGCCTCGGCGGCGTGGCCAGCTTCGCCTCCCGCAACGGCACCGGTCTGAACCCGGTCTGCTTCACGACGACCGAGCGGCCGGCGCTAGGCACGACCTGGCACGGCGACGTCGCGCATTCGGCGACCACGATCGCCACCGGGATGGTCGTCGACTTCACAGCGACCACCGGCCCGGTCCTGCCCGGCGTCGGCGAGTTGCTGGTGCCGTTCCCGGCGGCGTACTCGGCGGTCCGGTTCTCGTCCGGCAGCAGCGACCAGCACACGCTCTTGCTGCCGGGCGATCTCGCCTTCGTCGGCTTCCTGTTCGCGGCGCAGGCGGCGACCCTGGATGGCGCCGGCGCCCACGCCTGCAACGCGCTCGATCTCAGGCTCGGTCTCTGACGCCGCGCCAGGCGGCCGATGCCGCCCGGGCACCTCACGCCCCCGTGCCAACGTCGTATCGGGCCTGCCCCGCCACGCCGACTCGCGCAGGATTGCCATAGTGCTGAGCCTCGGCGTCCGACACGGCCGATAGACTGCGACCAACAAGAACCTCGATTGGTCGACATCCTTCTCTTCGGAGCGTTCGCCGCGACGCTGTTCGGTATCGCGAGATACCACAAGCTTGCTCTCCGCATCGCCGCCAGCGGATTGATCACCGTTCTCGTCGTGCGGCTCGCGATGACCGACTTCAGTCTCGTCGAGCACCTGCACGAGGAGTGGCGCGACCTGCTTAACCTGGCCGGCCTGCTGCTCGGCTTCTCGGTGCTCGCCAACCACTTCGAGCGCAGCCGCCTGCCGGAGCGTCTGACCCGGGTGTTGCCCGGCGGCGTCGCCGGCGCCTTCCTGCTGCTGGTGATCGTCGCGCTGCTGTCGATGGTGCTCGACAACATCGCGGCGGCGCTGATCGGCGGCTCGGCGGCGATCACGTTGTTCCGACGCAAGGTCCACATCGGCTATCTCGCCGCCATCGTCGCGGCCAGCAACGCCGGCGGCGCGGGTTCGGTGGTCGGCGACACCACGACGACGATGATCTGGTTGTCCGGAGTGGCGCCGCAGCACGTGCTGCACGCGACCATCGGCGCCGTGGTCGCGATCGCCTTCTTCGGCACCTTCGCGAGCCGTCAGCAGAACGCGCTGCAACCGCTGGTCGCCGAGGGCTATGGCACCGACGGCGTCGACTACGCCCAGGTCGGCATCGTCGGCCTGATCCTGGTCGCGGCCGTCGCCACCAACGTCTTGTTCGAGCTGCCGGCCGCCGGCGTCTGGGGCGCGATCCTGCTCGGCAGCACGGTGCGGAAGCCGGAGTGGAGCGTGCTGCCGCAGGCCGCGGTCGGCACGGCGTTCCTGCTCTGCCTCGTGATGTCGGCCTCGATGATGCCGGTCGACCAACTGCCGCAGCCGTCCGAGTGGACCGCGCTCGGACTCGGTGGGGTGTCGTCGGTGTTCGACAACATCCCGCTGACCAAGCTGGCGATCGAACAGGGCAACTACGACTGGGGCTTCCTCGCCTACTGCGTCGGCTACGGCGGATCGATGATGTGGTTCGGTTCGTCGGCCGGCGTCGCGTTGTCCGGCCTGTTCCCCGAGGCGCGGTCGGTCAAGCACTGGCTCCTCGGTGGCTGGCACGTCGCCGTCGGCTACTTGCTCGGCTTCTTCGCGATGCTGCTGTTGCTCGGCTGGCACCCCGAGCACGCCGCCAAGGCTCCGCACACGGTCGACGGTCAGGCCATCTACCAACACGAACCGGGTTCGCCGTTGAAGTGAGCCCGGCGCCATCCGCGCCGCGGTATCGCCAATTGCCTGTCGCCAGGCGGACCGGCCCGCTATTGCTGCAGCGCGTGACCGCTCCCCATCGCACCGATCTGCACTGCCCACACTTCGGTCGCTGCGGAGGCTGCACGCTGCTCGACGTCGGCATCGACGAGCAGTTGCTGCGGAAGCAGACCCGGGCCCGCGAACTGCTGGCGCCGTGGCTCCTTGGCATCGAGCCGGCGATCGCGCCGCCGCCGCGCACGCCGCGCCACGACCGCACCGCGATCCTGTTCCCGGCACAGCGGCGCGATCGCGAGCTAAGGCTCGGCATCTTCCGCCCCGGCACGCATGAGATCGAACCGATCGAGGATTGTCGCATCCAGCACAAGGGACTGACCCGGCTCGCCGTGCGCGCCGGCGAGGTGCTGCGCGCGCTGCGGCTGCCGGCCTACGACGAGATCGCCCATCGTGGCCTGGTGCGTGCGTTCCGCGCCCGCGTCATGGCCAGCACCGGCGAGCTGCTGTTCGGCCTGGTCGTCACCGACGACGCCATCCGCGACGCCGAACGCCTGGCCGAGCGCATGTGGCGCGCCGCCACCGACCTGCGCGACGACCAGGGCCAGCCGCTCGAGCCGATCGGCTTCGTGCTCAACAAGAACCCGCACCGCGGCAACGTGCTGCTCGGTCCCGACACCGTCGTGCAACGCGGGCGCGGCTGGCAGCGCGACGAGGTCGCCGGCCTGCAGCTGCGCGTCTCGTTCGCCAGCTTCTACCAGCAGAACCGGCACGCCGATGCGATCCTGTTCCGACCGGCGCTGGCCATGCTCGGCCCGGTGACCGGACTGCGGGTCGTCGATGGTTACGGCGGCATCGGCGCGTTCGGCCTGCGGCTGCTGCGCGCGGGCGCCGCCGAGGTGACGATCATCGAGAGCTCGCCGAGTGCATGCGCCGACGCGCGCCACAACCTGCACGACAACGCGTTCCGCAACGGCAGCGTGCGCGAGGAGGCATTCGGCCAGACGCCGCTGCCGCCGTGCGACCTGCTCATCGCCGACCCGCCGCGGGCCGGACTCATGGCACAGGGTGCGGCCGCGATCCTCGCCGCCGCGCCGGCTCGGGTGCTGCTGGTGTCGTGCGCGCTGGAGTCACTGGCCCGCGACCTCGGGCAGTTGGCGCCGGCCTATCGCGTCACCGAGCTGCGGCTGTGCGACCTGTTCCCGCACACCGAGCACGTCGAGGCGTTGACGATGCTCGAGCGGCGGTGAGGGTTGCGGCGACCAGCCCATACTGGCAGCAGCGCACACCGGTGCAGAGCCCGCCGCCGCGGCGCCATCACCTGATGGCGTACGACGCGGCCCGCACGCGCACCGTGCTGCTTGGCGGCCTCGGCCCCACCGGCGCGCATCTGCAGAATTCATGGGAGTGGGACGGCTCGACCTGGCCCCCTGTCGCGACCACCAGCGCGCCTGTCAACCAGGGCTCGTCGCCATGGCCTACGACCCGGCACAGACCGCGACGATCGCGGTCGTCACCGTCGGCGGCCTCCCGTACCCGCATGGAGCCGTGGTCGAGACGCTGCTCACGCCCCCCGAGGGCGTGAGCACCAGGATCCCGCAATCAGCCCGGGGCTCGCCCGACCGATGGCGCCGAAGATCGACGCCAGCTCCTCGTCGAGGCTGATATCGGAAGTCAACTCACGCACCTCGTTCTCGATCACGGCCCGCAAGCGCTCGCGGCCACGGTGAAGAGCCTGGTGGATCGCATTCGGCTTGCAGGCAAGGCGCCTGGCGATCTCGGCAACTGCAACTGGCTGGGCGTCCTCGCCACTGGCGGTGACACCGTAGAACCACTCAATGACATCGGCGGAGTCCGGATGGGTTTCACGGACGGCTTTCAGCGCCGAACGGACGAGATGCCGCGCCCAAAGCTCGAGTTCGTGCTCCTCCGGCAATGGCGGCACCACGCAGACCATTGCCGGGTCCGTCCCGACCCGCCCCGAGCGACCGCGGTGCCAACTGCGCGCGTAATTCGACACGACCCCGCGCAGGAACGCGCGAAAGCTCCGGCTCCTGTCGGCGCATTCGAACACTCGGCTTTCGAACAGATAGCCCCAGAAGCCGTCCGCCGCCTCGCTGGCGTCGCGACCCAAATGGCGACGCAGGATGGCGTAGATCAACTCGCGGTAGCGACTGGAGAACCACTCCCACGCGATCTCGGCGTTCACTCCCGAGAGCTGAGTGAGTATCGTCCAGCGCGTGGTTCTCGCGGTCCAGCGGGGCGGTTCGAAGGCGGCCATTCCGGGACGAACGTACCCGGCGGCCGAGCCGGCGACCACCCGGTCCGCGTCGACGCCTCAGGATTGCGTCGCTCACTCACGGTCCTTTTCGCCGTCCGCCACCGCAGGCGCCAGTTCCTCGAATGCGGCGCGCAGCTGTCTCCATTGTGCGGCCCTTGGGGGGTCGAGGGCTTCGGGCATCTCAAGCGGACCACTGAGAGGCGAACTCCCGAGCACCGAGAGTCGAAGGCGTTCGGCAGTCGCGGCAGCCGGGGTGTCGCGGGGAATCGAACGGATCTCGTCGAGCATTCTGCGGAGTCGTTCGTGTGTGCGTAACGCGAACACTGCCCGCTGCTGCTCCGAGAGCGCTGAGTCCATCGCTGCCCGACAACTGGCGTCCGCGATGGACAAGAAGATTGCGACCCGCTCTGTCGCCACATCCGGCAGGTCCGAAAGCAGCTTCTGGATCACCCGCTCGACCTCGGCATGGCGCCTCAAGCGGGCGCCGGAGGACACGGCGTCTTGCCGTTCATGGGGCGGGGCGTCTTGGTCTGGGGCCGCCAGCAGGGAAAGAGAGCGCGGCTCCTTCCCGATAAGGTGGTCCAGCTTCACCAGCAAAGCGCCGGAGTCCAGTTTCCATGACGGCTCCCGCGATCCGATCTCATGCCCCCGGCCGAGATACGCGCGAGCTTCGGCGAGCTGGCCGATGTCCTGCAGGGCGAGACCGAGGCCGCACAACCCCTTTGCATGATCCGGCTCGCGGGCGATCACCTCCCGAAACTGCGCCGCGGCTTCCTCGGGCCGCCAAGCCGTGCGCAGGGCATCTCCAAGACCGCACCGGTAGTCCAGACTCAAGGGCTCGATGTCGACTGCGCGCCGCATCGCGCCCACGCTATCCAATCGATCGGCGTAGGTTCGTCGCGAGAGCAGCAATTGCCCCAGGAGGTTGTACCACATGCCGGAGTTCAGGCGTTCGGCATCCGCGCGGGCCATCTCGATGGCCTCGTCGATGCAGCCGGCAGCTCTCATTGCACGAGCCCAGCCCAAGGCCACCTTCGGGTCATCGGGCGCAAAGGCCAGCGCCTTGCGACCCTGATCAGCGGCAGACACATAGCGGTGCGCTTGGGCTAGCGCCGTCGATGCCGAGTAGTGACCCTCTCGTGACGGCATCCGATCCGCGGTCTCGAGCAGGGCGGCGACCGCACGGTCGCACTCCCCGGCCTCATCGCGCTGGCTTCGGAACGCAACGAGCAGAGCTCGCGGCTGTATGGCGTCAGGCCGCAGTTCCGCAGCCATTTGAGCGGCTTCCACAGCTTCGTCCGTTGCGGCCTTGCGCCTCAAGTGGGCGAGCGCCAGAGAGATGCTGAGGTAATAGGCCGCACCAATGTCCTCCTCCGATTCGACAGGGCAGCGTTCGAGCGATTGCACCCCCCTTCGCATCGCCTCCATCCTGAGATCTTCGCGCTTGACCTTCAGCAGGGTCGCGGCCTGCGGCGCCCGCACGCGATACTCCTTCGGGTTGCGAGCAACCGCCTCCTCGAACGCCCGTTGCCCTCCCTCCACATCGCCAGTCATCGTCAGCGCGACGCCGAGGAACTGGCGCGGATCCCCCTCCTTCGGCGCGATTTCGATCGCCTGCTGGCAGACCGGAATCGCCTCCTCGTAGCGCTTGAGGCGAACGAGCGCCCAAGCCACGTTCGCCGTCGCGAGCGGATGTTCCGGCCAGAGTTCGATCGTGGCTCGAAACTCCCGGAGTGCCGACTCCTCATCGTGCGCCTCGAGCAGATAGTAGCCCAGATTGTTGTGGGCCCACGGGTCTTCGGGATCGACTTCGATGCACCGACGCAGGGCCTCGATCGCCCACGGGATCTGACCGCTCTCGAAGTGGCAGTAGCCGAGCCCGAACCAGGCCAGGTCCGGGGCGATCGCCGCGAGGGCACTGTAGTGCCGATAGGCGCGATCGAAATCGTGGTCGACCAGGAAGAGGCGCCCGAGGTGAGTGTGCAACCGCAGATCTCTGGGGTTGTGAACCCAGGCCTCTTCGAGCATCGCGACGGCCAGTCCTTCTTGATGCGTGCGCCTCAGGGCAATCGAGAACAGCAGCGCGGCACCCGGAACAAGACCCGACTCCCGCCACTCAGCCGTCACGCCGGCGAGCCTGTGCTCGTCGATATCTTCGCCGGCGAACAACGCCCTGACGGTTTCGCGGGCCGCGTCTTCGGGCCCGAGGGCTCGCGCCACTGCAAAGCAACGCTGCGCTCCCGCTTTGTCGCCGCGAAACCAGCGACACGCGGCCCAGAGATCGAACTCGTCGACGAACTCGGCCGTCGATGCGCCGCGAAAGAGCGCCGCCACATCCTCCGGAGACGAGCCATCGAGCGCGATCCCGTGGCGCCGCATGACCTCGGCGTAGTGGTCGTCCAACCACGCGACCACCTGATCCGACCGCTGCATGCGAGACCCCGGTGCGAGGCCGACGCGACGGAACTCCACGAGCTGTCGACGATGCAGATCGCGTCGGCTTCGTTCTGCGGCGTTCGTTGCTCGTTCGCGCTCGATCTCGCGACCAAGCTGCTGGACTTCACCGGTCAGCTCCGCCGGGCCCGACGGAGCCGCCAAGATGGTCCTGGCGCGGCCGATCGCCGACGCGGCCGCGTGCCAATGGACGTCCGCTGTCTCGACCGGGGTCGCGCGCGCCTGAGCCCGTTCGAGCGTAGCTTCGTTCAACGCCGCCCGCACTGTCAGGGCCTGTTCCTCATGCTGCCTCCGCTCGATGGCTGCCGACCGCCACGCGAACACGCCGACGACCGCCGCACAAGACGCCAGCACCAAGGCGCTGCCGCACATGGCGGCTTGGCGACGGAACAGCTTCCGGACGCGATAGACCGTGCTCGGCCTACGGGCTCGAACCGGCAGGTTCGCGAGATGGCGTTCGAGGTCGTCCGCGAAGTCGCCAGGAGTCTGATAGCGACGGTCAGGCTCCGGCGCGAGTGCAGTCAGGGTGATCGCGTCCAGATCGCCGGCGATCGCACGCCGCAGCCTGGTACGACGCGCGGCATCGCCTTTCGGCTTCCCGAACGCCGATCCAACCCGCACACGGGTACTCGGCCGGGGCGTATCCGCGAAGGGCTCCAAGCTCCCTTCCGCAGACGACCGCTTCACCTGTTGTCGCGGGAGCACACCGGTGAGGAGTTCGAACAGCACGACGCCCAGCGAGTACACATCGCTCCTCGTGTCGACGAAGCGCGAAGCACCGGCAGCCTGCTCGGGAGCCATGTACTCGGGTGTGCCGAGCACTCGCCCGTCACTGGTGTGCAACGGTTGCCGCACCGTGCCGTCGTGGATCGCCTTGGCCACTCCGAAGTCGATCAACCGAGGCGTCGGCCGGTCGTCCTGGATCTCCACGAGAATGTTCGACGGCTTGACGTCGCGATGGATCACCCCCTTCTGGTGTGCGTGGTGCACGCCACGGCAGGCGGCGATGAGCAGCCGCAGGCGTTGCTCGAGGCCGACGCCACGCGCCTCGCAGAAGGTCGTGATCGGCGTGCCGCGGATCAACTCCATTGCGAAGTACGGCTGTCCTTCCGCCGTCTGCCCCGACTCGAACACGCGCGCGATGTTCGGGTGTGTCATCAACGCGAGTGCCTGGCGCTCGGCTTCGAAGCGCGCCAGGATCTCCAGTGAGACGAGCCCGCGCTTGACGACCTTCAACGCCACCGTCCGCCGTACCGGCAGATCCTGCTCGGCGTGGTAGACGGTGCCCATTCCGCCTTCGCCGAGCACGTCGATGATCCGGAACGGTCCGACCTGCCGCGGGTGTCGAACGGCGTCGAGATCCTGTCCCATGGAGGCAACGAACTCAGCATGCATACCGATCGCTTCGCGGTGTTCCGGGTAGCGCTCGCACAGCGAGTCCAGGGCCCTGGTCGGGTCTCCGGCCTGGCGATAGAGCAGCCCGAACAGCACCTCCGCGAGATCCGCCGGCAGTCCGGGGAGGGGAATCGGCTCCTGTTCCAGTTCGTCACCCATCGGTGACCCTCAGATAGCACGAGAAGAGCATGCTGTAGGTCAAAGTAGCCGGGCTGCGGAGATGCGCCATGTATCGATCGATGAACGACTCCCCGGCGGCCGGCGAACCGAGCGCGGCCGCTATCCTCGGCGCCGCGATCTGCAGCTTCTGCAGCCAGAGTGCGTCCTCCACCCGCGAAATCGTGCCGGCGATCAGATGGTAGGGCTGCACGAGCACGCGATCGCAGACGAGCCCAGCAGCAATCCCCAGGCGCCGCAGCCGACGCCCGACGAACGGATCGAAACCCGTGGCGACGAGCGCGGCGCGCACGACCTCGCAATCGTGCTCGAGCTCCGGATCCATACCGTCGTGCCATACGAGTTGGCCATCGAGGTCTTGTACGAGTGCTCGTCCGCCTGGCCGAAGTACGCGCGCGATCTCCCGCATGCAGGCAGCCGGGTCGGGCAGGAACTGGAACAGGAGCCGGCTGAACACCGCATCGAAGCTCCCGTCGGCGAACGGCAGCTCCTCCGCACGTGCGGCGTTCGCGTGGATCCGCCCCGGCAGCTCGGGATCGAAACGCCGGACCTGCAGATCCGTGGCGACGATCCTGGCGCCAGGGAAGAACGCGGCCAGCGCCTGCGCAAGGACACCCGGTCCTGCACCGAGATCGAGGATCTGCTGCGGGCCGTCCAACCACGCCGTGCAGTAGTTGCGGATCCACTCCGGGGCTTCGACCTTGCCGACGAGTCGAGCGGCCTCGCGTGCGTCTTCCATCAGGTAGGAGGTCATGCCTGCCCCCGGCTGCGATCTTCCCGCGCGAACAAACGGGCAAAGCGGGCACTCGCATCATCCTGCAGACGCCGCAGCGCCGTCACCCCGCCCCACGCCATCCGGCGGTAGCTGCGGAACGGCGTCACGCAGCGCACGGTCGGCACTCCGAGCGATGCTCGCGCAATGCAGACCGGAACGATGCTCCACCGCTCGGGAGGTACGAGCGCGGCGGCAGCGCGGACCAGCGCGAGGGCGGCGCGTTCTGTATCACGGCCTCCGGCGGCGACGCGCACCTCGATCCGGTTCTCGAGGAAGCTGAAGTTGAGGCCAAGCGGCGCGTCGTGGATCAGCGCGCGGGCCAGTTCGCGATCCCCGACGCAGGCCACGAGGAGGCGCCGCCGAAACTCGAATCCTGCGGCGCGCCACGGTTCGTCGACGACCGTCGATTCCGTCTCGTCGGTCACTCGGATGCCTTCGCACCCGTTCCTGACGGCCGCAGCCACGGCGGTCCGCAGATCGTAGAGGTCGAAGTCCGTGCTCTCGCCGCCGAGATTGCCGAGGACCCGGTGCGGGAACCGGTTCTCCCTTCGGAACCACACCTCGGCGCCGTCGGCGTGCTGGCAAGCGTGAGCAACCGCTGCCGCAACGACACGACCGGTCCGAGTCGGCGCGCCGACGCCCGCGAGGTGCTGGCAGAACGCACTCCCCGAGTGGGGATCTCGCCACACGGTCGCGCACGCGAATGAGCCATCGAGGCGGCCGGACCGGATCACCGAGAGCAGCCTCTCCGGCGCCGCCTGCGCCCGCTCCCAGACCGCTCCGATCTCGTCGAGGAACGGCATCAGGCGCGACTCCTTCTCCGGATAGAGGAAACCTACACGTCGATACGCCGAGAGGACTTCGTCGAACGCCAGGGGCGACATGTCGATCGAATTGTCGCGCGCCGACGGCGCCCAAACCTTGGACGAGTTGACCCCTTCGGAATGAACCC
>JAGQRA010000648.1 GCA_020425885.1 Planctomycetota bacterium
CACGGCGTAGGCCAGCACATCGCGGCCGGCCTGGACCTGGGCGCTGCCCTTCGGATCGCCATCGTGATAGACCTTCGTCACCGCGGCCCGTTCGGCCTCCGGCAGCGCGGCGACGTAGGTCGCGGCCAGCTTCGGATCGATCTTGTCGTGCTTCATCCACATGAAGCCGCCCTTGCCGAGCGCCGCGCTCTCGAGTGCCGGCACCTCGACCTTGACCTGATCGTGGATCGAGCGGTCGAAGGCGACGCCGAGGATCGGACCGCCGATCACGCCGGCCGACAACAGGCCGATGGCCGAGACGGTGTTGAGCGTCAGCGCGCCGCCCTGCGGATAGCGCTCGGAGGTGAAGCCGAGCACGCACGGCCAGTAGTAGGTCTGGCCCATGGCGTAGAGCACGAAGGCGACGAAGATGGCGATGCCGGCCGCGGTCGACAGCCAATAGAGCCCCGCCGCCGACGCCAGACCGCTGACGCAGAGCAGGGCCGGCGGACTGAAGTAGCGCAGGATGCCGCCGGCGAACACCCGCAGCACGAGCATGATGCCGGCCGAGAACACCAGGGCGAGCGCCGGGTTGACGGCGTAGCCCTTCAACACCGGCGTCATCAGGCCGTTGATCCAGCCGTCGGTGCCGAGCTCGGCGGTGGCGACCGGGATCATCAAGAGGCACATCAGGAAGAACAGCGGTCGGCCGAGGCTCCGCACGGCTAGGCCGAAGATCACGCCGATGCCGACGCCGATGCCGAGGCTGATCTCGAACCAGCTCGCCGGCGCCGCGATGTCGCAGAGCTGGAAGAACTGGTTGCCGATCTCGTAGGTCATCAGGCCGCCGGCCAGGAACGCGGTCAGGAAGCCGACCTGGCGCAGCATCTCGCGGAACGGCACCCCGGCCTGCACGCGTTCGTCGACCGGGAACCGGCACGGCAGGAACATCAGCACGTACGGCACCGCCGGGACCAGGATCCACAGCGCATGCAGGCGCCACGACAATCCCACCGGCGTGCCGTCGGCGGCGACGCCGCCGAACAACGCGTTGCTGCCGATGATGAGCAGCGTGCCGAGCACGAGCCCGGCCGGCCAGGCGGCGTGCAGGATGGTCAGCCGCTTGGTCTTCTCGCGCGGATAGACCGCGGCGCAGATCGGATTGATCACGGCCTCGACGATGCCGTGGCCGAGACCGGCGCAGAGCGCCGCCAGGTAGAGCGTCAGGTGGCCGCCGGCCAGCCACGTGGTGACCCCCGAGATCACCTGCAGCACGAAGGCGCCCACCATCGGCCACTTGTAGCCGGTGCGATCGACGACCAGGCTGAACAGGATCATCGTGATCGCGATCGGCCACAGCGCGGCGCCGAAGATCTCGCCGACCTGCTGGTTCGTCAGCTGCAGCTCGGCGCCGTACTGGCCGCCCACGGCGACGCGGAAGGCGAAGCCGGTGCCGGCCGCGGCCAGGGCGAGGAAGCTCGCCCAGAACAGGAGACGCTGCTCGTTGGCGGAGAGCGCGTGGGACGAGGTGCTATCGGACACGTGGTTCACTCCGGGTTCGGGCGTCAGGTGCGCAGCATGCTGCCAAAGGCGAGGCTCCGGCGCGAGACGCTTCCACCACATCCAGGCCCCGATCCGGCTCTGCGCGAGGTCAACGAACGGGCGGCGCCGGCGCGCGGTCGCCGGGCTCGACGGCGCCGGTCGCCGCCTCCGCATCATCCGGCAACGGCACGGCGCCGAGCACGAGGCCGGTCCGGGCGGGCAGGTAGAGATGCAGGAAGTGGCGGTGGATGCGATCCGTGACGGTCCGGTGCCGGACCTCGGGATCCTGACGCGAGTGGCCGCCGAACTCGACCCGGTCGGTGTCGAGCAGGACCCGATACTCGCCCGGCGCCGCCGGGATCGGGTGCGACGTCAGCGAGCGATCGGGATGGAAGTTGAACACCAGGACGAGGTCGCCCCGCAGGAACGCGAGCACCTTGCGCTCCTCGTCGACGTGCAGCAGGTACTCGTCGTCGCCACCGGGCACGCCGTGTTCGCGGGCGAGGGCCAGCAGCGCGCGGTCGAACCCGGCGAGGTGGCGATAGCGCAGCAGCTCGTCCTCGGCGAGCGACCACTGCCGCCGCGCGTAGGCGTGCGACCAGTCGTTGCCCTCGCGCGGGAAGTCGATCCACTCGGGGTGACCGAACTCGTTGCCCATGAAGTTCAGGTAGCCATGCCCCGCCGCGGCGAGCGTGACCAGGCGGATGAGCTTGTGCAGCGCGATGCCGCGATCGACGGCGAGGTCCTCGGTCAGGATCGACATGCGGTCGTACATGCGCTTGCCGATCAATCGGAAGATCAGGGTCTGATCGCCGACCAGGGCCTGATCGTGCGACTCGGCGTAGCTGATGGTCTTCTCGTCGCGCCTTCGATTGGTCAGCTCGTACCAGAGGTAGCCGATCGACCAGTCCTCGTCTGCGACCTCCTTGACGAGCCGGATCCATTCGTCGGCCACGCCCATCGCGTAGCGGTAGTCGAAGCCGCTGCCGCCGGCGGCCGCGGGCACGGCCAGGCCCGGCATGCCCGACACGTCCTCGGCGATCGTGATCGCGGCCGGCGCCAGCTCGTGGATCAGCTCGTTGGCCAGGGTCAGGTAGGCCAGCGCGTCCTCGTTCACGGTCGCATCGAAGTACTGGCCGTAGTCGGTGAACTTGCGGCCGAGCCCGTGGTGCGAGTAGAGCATGCTCGTCACGCCATCGAAGCGGAAGCCGTCGACGTGGAACTCCTCGAGCCAGAAGCGGCAGTTCGACAGCAGGAACTCGAGCACCTCGCGCTTGCCGTAGTCGAAGCAGCGCGAGCCCCACGCCGCGTGCTCGCCGCGTTCGCCCGGCAGCACGTACTGCTCGGCGCTGCCGTCCTGGCGCGAGATGCCCTCGACGGCGTTGCGGGCGCAATGCGAGTGCACGAGGTCCATCAGCACCCGCAGGCCGAGGCCGTGGGCGGCATCGACGAGCGCCTTCAGTTCGTCGGGCGTGCCGAAGCGCGACGAGCAGGCGAAGAAGCTCGAGACCTGGTAGCCGAACGAGCCGTAGTAGGGATGCTCGGCCAACCCCATGATCTGCAGCGTGTCGTAGCCGGCGGCGACGATGCGCGGCAGCACCTCGGTGCGGAACTCGGCGAAGGTGCCGACGCGCGCGGCCTCCTGCGCCATGCCGACGTGGGTCTCGTAGATCAGCAGCGGACCGTCGACCGGACCGGGCGCGGCATGCTGCCAGCGATAGGGTTCGGGCGGCGCCCAGACCTCGGCGTCCCAGCTGCCGATCGTGGCACCCTGGACGACGCGGCGCGACCACGCCGGCAGGCGCTCGCCCTTGCCGCCAGGCCAGCGCACCATCAGGCGGTGACGGCTGCCGTGCGCGAGCACGCCGTCGTCGAGGCGCAGCTCGAAGATGCCGTCCTCGACGCGCTGCAGCGCGAACTCGGGGCGCACCGTCCAGTCGGAGAACGGCCCCACCAACGTGATCGAATCGGCACCGGGCGCCCACTCGCGCAACACCCAGCCCCGCCGCTCGCGATGCAGGCCGAGTCGGCGATGGCCATCGGCGAACGCGGCGAGCGTCGACCCCTTGCCGATCAGGCGGCGCCGCAGGCCCTCGATCGCGACCAGCCGTCGGCGCATGATGGCCTCGTACGGCGCCAGCAACGGATCGGCGGCGAGGCGCTGTCGGATCATCCGATCCATGCGTTCTTCGGAGTCGGGCATGGTGGGCGCAGGCGTTGCGGGCATCTGAGTCGATGTCGGCGCCGAACGCAACGACGCAACCACGGCGGCGGATGGCGTAGGATCCGCGTCATGAGCCAGAACGACCAGGACGCCGCCGTCCGCAGGCCGCGATGAGACTGCTGTGTTTCCAGGCCAGGCGCTTCCGCTGGAAGAGCTTCAGCAAGACGCTCGACGAGGTCGGCGGCGACCGGCTGCCCGACCTCGACATCGACGACGAGATCTGCGACTGCGTCGTCGTGTTCGCGCACGCCGAGCGCGAAGACGAGCCGGCATCGGCACGGGACCGCGCGTTCCGCCACACGCTCAAGCACGTCAAGTGGCTCGCCAACAAGCGGTCCTTCCGCAACGTGGTCCTGCACTCGTTCACCCATCTCGGCGGCCACAATGCCACCCCGGAGTTCGCGCTGACGTTCCTCACCGAGCTCGCGGAGCGACTCACCGCGACCGGCTATACGGTCCGCTGCACCCCGTTCGGCTACTTCTGCGAATGGCAGCTCGATGTCCACGGCGAGAGCCTGGCCAAGGTCTACAAGCAGATCTGATCGTCGCCGCCGCGACCTTGCCGAATGCCCGGGTGGAACTACACTTCTCCCTGCCACCCCGCCCCGAAAGGCCGCCACGGCCGCATCCGCTTCTCCATTCCATGCGAATCCACAGCTCGATCCTCGTCGTCACCGGTCTGGTCGCGACGCTCTCCGCGCAAGGCGTCAACTGCGCGCTGCTCGGCACGTTCAACAACCACGGCTCCTTCAACGACGTCTGGGGCTACACGGCGCCCAACGGCGACGAGTACGCGCTGCTCGGCGCCCAGACCGGCACCGTCGTCGTCGACGTCACCAACCCGGCCAACCCGGTCGAGCGCGGCTGGCTGCCGTGGGGCTCGTCGATCTGGCGCGACATCCGCACCTACGGCACCTACGCCTACGTCGTGACGGAGGCGACCGCGGGCTTCCAAATCATCGACCTCAGCAATCCCAACAGCCCGACCTCGGTCGGCATCTTCGGCACCGCCAACTCGAACAACGCGCACAACGTCTGCATCGATACCGGCACCGGCCGGCTCTACCTCGTCGGCTGCAACACCGGCACCCCGGTCTACGACCTCACCGGTAACCCCGCCAACCCGACCTTCCTCGGCTTCGCGACCGGTGCCGGCAACAGCAACTACTTCCACGACCTCTGCGTCGAGAACGGCTACGCCTACGGCTCGATGATCTACAACGGCGTGCTGCGCATCGCCAACGCCGCCGGCTCGCTGCCGTGGGGTTCGTTGAGCAACACCGGTACGCCGAACAACTTCACCCACAACGCGTGGCCGAACGCGGCCGGCACGGTCTGCGTGACCACCGACGAGGTCGGCGGCGGCGTCGTCAAGTTCTTCGACATCACCAACAAGTCGAACCCGATCGCGCGCGGCCAGTTCACGCCCAACCCGGTCTCGACCCCGCACAACGCGTTCATCGTCGGCGACAAGTGCCACGTCAGCTGGTACACCGAGGGCTACCGCTGCATCGACATCAGCGATCCCAACAACCCGGTCGAGGTCGCGTCGTACGACACCTATCCGGGCGCATCGGGCGGCTACGGCGGCTGCTGGGGCTGCTATCCGTTCCTGCCGTCGGGCAACATCCTCGCCTCGGACCAGACCGCCGGCCTGTTCATCGTCAAGCCGACGCTGGCCGCGTTCAGCAACTACGGCCAGGGTTGCCCGGGTTCGGTCCCGGCGCCGGCGTCGTGCGCCTCGGTCAATCCGGGCGGCGGCACGCTGAGCAACAACACCAACCAGTACGAGTACACGTTCACGGTACCGAGCATCGGCAGCGCGCAGGTCACGGGCTTCGACATCTTCACCCGCAGCAACTCGGGTTCGGCCCTGACCGTGCCGGCCTACATCTACGCCCAGGCCGGCAGCGGCCCGGCGACGACGCCGCTGGCCTCGACGACGATGACGCTCGGCACGACCGCCGGCTTCTACTCGGCGAGCTTCGCCGCGCCAGTCACGGTCAACGGCACGTTCTACGTCGGCTTCAGCGGCCCGAACAACACGATCATCTGCAACCTGACCGCGGGTGCCGGCGGCAACGGCTACTACCGCACGCCGGTCACCGGGTCGTGGACCGCCTCGAGCCTGATCGCCCGTCCGTCGTACGTGATCTACTGCACCGGTGGTCCGCAGTTCGCCACGCCGGCGCTCGGCAACAACGGCCTGCCGATCGTCAACTCGTCGTACAGCGTGACGCTGTCCGATGCGGTCGCGTCCTCGGCGGCGTTCCTGCTGACCGGGTTGTCGGACACGGCCTATCAGGGCACAACGCTGCCGGCGCCGATCCCCGGCGCACCGGGCTGCAACGTCCTCGCCGCGCCGGACGCGAACCGTCTCGTGATCACGAGCGCGTCGGGCACCGCGAGCTCGTCGTTGAGCGTGCCGAACGCGGGCAGCCTCGTCGGTCTGCGGCTGTACCACCAGTGGGCCGTACTCGACGCGGTCAACCCGGTCGGCATCGTCGTCTCCGATGCCGGCGTCGGTACCGTCGATTACTGATCGCGAAGGGAGGCGGCTTCGGCCGCTGCGCAGGAGCTGACGCGCCGAGAGGAGCGCAGCTCAGCGGCGGGAGGCTGGGTCGAGATGGTGGCTGGTCGGATGGGACCCCCATCTGACTTCGGTTGCCCACCGGGTCGCATCGCCGACTGCTCCGGCAGTCGGGTCAGGCCGCATGCAGGTCCCGGTTTCGTCCCACCGCGACGCTTGCCCGCGGACCGGTTGACGTACCCTGCCCACTGCTCGTCTCATCCACCCCGGTTCTCGCTTCCAGAAGAACCCCTGCCCCTCCGCCCCCACCTCTGCATGAGACTCGCATCCTCGCTCGCGTTCCTCGCATTCCTCACCACCGCCTCGAGCCTGCCCGCCCAGCTCGCCGGCAGCTACGTCGTCGGCACCGGCGGTTCCTACCCGGACATCGCCGCCGCCGTCGCCGCGTTGAACACCAACGGAGTCAGCGCCCCGGTGACGTTCCTCGTCACCGGCAATGACACGAGCGGTCCGTGGACGATCGGCTCGTTCGCCGGTCAGGGCGCCGCCAACCCGGTGCTGTTCGACGCGCTGGGCACGATCACGATCGGCGGCGCGCAACCGCTGCTGACCATGAACGGCTGCGACTCGGTCACCTTCCGCGGCTTCAGCGGCACCTTCGGCGCGACCGCGAGTGCGTTCGTGATCACGGGCACCACCACCGACTGCGTCTTCACCGGCTGCGACTTCCAGGCCACGGTCGTGACCTCGGGCCAGGCTTTGTTCAACCTGAGCGGCGGCACCGGCTGCCGCATCGAGGATTCGAGCTTCGGCGGCGGCAAGGAAGCGCTCAACTCGGGCCCCGGCAACGACGGCACCACGGTGCAGCGCTGCCGCATCACCGGCGGCGGCTTCTGGACCATGCAGGTCGACGGCACCAACTTCACCCTGGTCGACAACTTCATCGCCGGCACCTCGAACTACGGCATCCGGGCCGGCACCAACTGCACCAACTTCAAGATCTGGCACAACTCGGTCTACAGCTTCCACCCGGTCAGCGCCGGCTCCCAGTTCTGCTCGCTGCGCTGGTACTCGATCGCATCCGGCACCGAGGTCGTCAACAACATCTTCTACGACGATTACCCGGGCTCGACCGGCAACAACCTGTGGGCCCCGGGTTCGCAGCGGCCGACGTTGATGGACTACAACTGCATGTGGAGCAACGCGCCGTCCTACACGCCGGTCTATGCCGGCGCCTACATGACGTTCGCGGCGTGGCAGGCGTCGGGTTACGACCAGAACGGCATCGCCGCCGACCCGCTGTTCATCTCTCCGACCTCGAGTCCGGCGGACCTCAGGCTGCAGGCCAGCTCGCCATGCGCCCAGGCCGGCACGTTCCTGCCCGGCGTCCTGACCGACTTCTTCCAGCTGCCGCGCACGACCCCGGTCAGCATCGGCGGCCACGAGGAGGACGGCATGACCGCTTCCTACACGACGTTCGGGCCCGGCTGCGCCGGCAGCGTCGGCGTGGCGAGCAACAGCGCCTCGGCGCCGCCGCGGCTCGGCACGACCATGGTGGTCACGATCGGCAATCTGCCGGCGTCGAACCTGGCGATCGCCGCGCTCGGGCTCAGCAACACGGCGTCGCCGGTCGGCCCGCTGCCGATCGACCTCGGCCCGTACGGCGCCCCGGGATGTCACGGCCGCGTCAGCCCGGATGCCACGCGCGTTCTGATCGGCGCCGGCGGCTCCGGCTCGTTCAACTTCCCGACGCCGAACCAGACTTCGCTGATCGGCGTCGTCATCTACACGCAGGCGCTGGTGCTCGACGCGGTCAATCCGCTCGGCGGCGTGATGTCGGACGCCGCGGCGGCGGTCCTCGGCCTCTGAGTTCTCAGAACGCCGGTCGACTACTCACCCGGCAGCGAGCGGTTCGCGGCGTCGAGCGAGGCCTCGTCTTCGTAGCCGTAGCGCAGCAGGAACGGCGCCAGGAACTGCAGGCTCACCGGTCGCGCATCGGCCGGCAACGCGGCCGACCACGCGGCGATGGCCTCGGCGCGGCCGCCGGCAACACCGAGGTCCGACGTCGGACCGCTGAACGCCGTTCGCTCGCGCTGCTGGGAACGGCAGAACGCGGCGACCTCGTCCGTGAACGGGATCCCGAGCCACTCGAACAGCTCGCTCGCCCGCGCCTCGTCGTCGGCGACGAGATCCTCGTAGCGCAGCTCGAAGAACCTCTCCCCGCCGCAGGCCTGGCCGAACTCGGCGGCGATGTTGAGATGCGTGCCGACGAGCACGTGGGCCTCCTCCGGGATCACCCACGGCCGACCGTCGGCGTGACGCTTCTTGAGCAGCGAGCCGATCACCGCGCGGGGGTCGCGCACGATGTGGACGAAGCGGGCGCCCGGAAACAGCTCGACGATGGTGTCGAGCGTGGCGCGGCTCTCCGCATAGTGCGGGTTCTTGTCGCCCCACCAGCGGGCGCGCGGCGCCATCGCCGCGTACCACGATCGGATCACGCCCGGCAACTCGCGACGCAGATGGCCGAGGAACTCGTCCGCCCGCCCGAACAACACGCGTTCGTCGTCGGGCATCGTCGTCGCGCGACGCAGCCACTCGAACAGACGCACCTCGTTGCTGATCGCGACCTCCGGGTGGCGGACCATGATCCCCTGCAGATAGGTCGTGCCCGATCGCGGCGCGCCGAGGATCACGATCGGGTCGGGAGCGAGCTGGCTCATTGCCGTGAGACCATAGTGCCGCCGAGGCCTGCGGTCGTGCTCGATGGATGAAACGGGCCGCGCGCCTGGCGGGTCGCCGACGACGATTCCTGGCCCGGCGACAGGGTGGCGTTAGCCTATGACCTGCACTCGGGCGATCGGGAACCGCGAACAAGCCCACCGAACACCATGCCACAGCTGCCGAACCCCGGAGACGAGAGGCCACCATCTGCGCAGGTGCTGGGCCGCCTGCAGGCCCATGCCCCGAAGCAATCGCGCTACCGACTGCTCGGCGAGATCGCGCGCGGCGGCATGGGTGCGATCATCAAGATCTGGGACGAGGACCTGCGCCGCACGCTGGCGATGAAGGTCGTGCTCGGCGCCCAAGGCGAACAGGGCAGCGGTGACACGCCGGCGGTGCCGGCCAAGGTGCTCGATCGGTTCCTCGAAGAGGCCCAGGTGACCGCGCAGCTCGATCATCCGGGCATCGTCCCGGTGCACGAGCTCGGCGTCGACGCCCAGGGCCAGGCGTTCTTCACGATGCGGCTCGTGCAGGGTCGGGATCTCGAGGAGGTGTTCGACCTGGTGCGCCGCGGCGCCGAGGACTGGACCCAGGGGCGGGCCACGGGCGTGATCCTCAAGGCCTGCGAGGCGCTCGCCTATGCCCACAACAAGAACGTGATCCACCGCGACCTCAAGCCCGCCAACATCATGGTCGGCCGCTTCGGCGAGGTCTACGTCATGGACTGGGGCCTGGCCCGCGTGCTCGGCGCCGAGGATCGCGCCGATGCCAGGCCGCGACCCGAGCCGCGCGCGCCACAGAGCATCGTGCTCACCGAACGCCACGCCGAGTCGAGCGCCGGTTCGCCGCAGCTCACGATGGACGGCGACGTGGTCGGCACACCGGCCTACATGCCACCCGAGCAGGCCCGCGGCGACCTCGCGGCCATGGGCCCGCACTCGGACGTCTACTCGCTCGGCGCGATCCTGTATCACCTGCTCGCGGGACACATGCCGTTCGGCCACGCCGATCACTCCGGGGATGCGATGGCGATCTGGAGCAAGCTGCAGCAGGGCCCGCCGCCGAAGCTCGAGACCATCGCGCGCGGCGCCCCGCAGGAGCTGGTCGCGATCTGCGACAAGGCGATGGCGCGCGAACCCGGTGACCGCTACCCGAACATGGGGGCGATGGCGGAGGACCTGCAGGCCTACGTCGAAGGACGCGTGGTCAAGGCGCACCGCACCGGTGCGCTCGTCGAGCTGCGCAAATGGGTCAGCCGCAACCGGGCCGCCGCGGCGGCGACGGCGGCCGCGGCGATGGCGCTGGTCGCCGGCTTCATCACGAGCCTGGTGTTCTTCGGCGAGGCGCGGGCCAACGAGGTGCTGGCCAAGGCCGGCGAGGAACAGGTCAAGGACACGCTGGCGCGGAGCCTGTACGAGCAGGGGCAGGCGGTGCGGCTGGCCGGCGGCATGGGCCAGGTCGATCGCTCGTTGCAGCTGCTCTCCGAATCGGCCCGCCTGGTGCAGCGACCGCGCGTCGATCCACATCCCGGCACCACCGTGGTCGCCGACGAATCACGGACCTCGGCAGCCGAACTGCCGACCCTGCCCGAGATCCGCACCGCGGCGCTCGAGTCGCTGCTGCTCGCCGAGTCGCATCAGCTGGGCCTCACCCGCCTGCCGCGCAGCGTCGACGGTGGCTACGACAGGTACGGGTTCCTCGGCGCGGGATCGCGATTCCTGATGGAGATGGACATCTCCTCCCGCGACAACCCGGGGGCACCCGATCGGCCGCTGCAGCTGCGGATGATCGACCTCGACCGCATGGAGGAGACCCGGAGCCTGACCCAGAGCCACTTCGCCGGCGAGAGACCGTTGGCGCTGGGGCCGCACGGCGACCGCATGGTGTTCTCCGGCGACGAGGGGCTGCGACTCTGGGACCTGGCGACCGAACGACCGGTGCTGTCGCTACCGGTCCCGACGCAGTACGTCGAGCGCTTCGGCCAGCGCTGGCAACCCGATCGCGGCACCCTCTCGGACTCGGGTCGCTACTACGCGTGCCAGGCACAGAACGGAGTCGCGCTCTGGGACCTGCAGAACGCCGCGGCGCCGGTCTGGGTGCAAGCGCCCGGCGGCTTCAACGGCGGCTGGGGCGATTCGTACGGCGTTTGCTTCAATCGTGCGGAGACCCTGGTCTCGCTCTCCGGCGGTAGCCGCGTGACGATCGTCGACATCGCCGGCGCCGTGGTCCTGGCCGACCGCGAGTTCGCCCAGGGGCTGCGCAGCATTGCCAGATTCGCCGCCGACGACCGCGTCATGGTGCAGCTCGACCGCGGCACCTGGGACCAGGTGCAGCTGTGGGATTCGCACCGCGACGTGATCGCGGTCGAGTTCACGACCGAGGGCCGGAGCTCGCATTGCCAGCCGGCGGTCAGTCCCGACGGCAACCTCGCCGCCTTCGTCTCCTACCGGTTGGGCGTCGTGGTCCACCGGCTCGCAGACGGCGCCGAGGTGCTGCGCTGCGAACGCATGAGCGAGGGCACGGTCGGCTG
>JAGQRA010000649.1 GCA_020425885.1 Planctomycetota bacterium
CCTGGACCAGCCGATCTTCCTCGGCGATCCAGGCCGACAGCTTGCCGCCATAGACGCAGCCGGTGTCGAGGCCGATGCACTGCGGCCTTCGCACCAGACCGCGGCGGGCCCAGTGACCGAAGACGACGCGACGGCGGCCTCGGTAGAAGTCATCCCACGGCCTGAACGGCGGCCCTGGCGGCGGCCAATCGTCGGGCGGCCGTTCGCCGGCGGCATCGCAGTAGCGGACATTGACGGCGTAGTTCGCCGCCTCCGCATCCTCCCGGTCGAGCCGCAAGAGATGCGCCTCGTCCCAGCGCGGATGCAGGCCGGCGTGCACCATGACGACATCGTCGAACAGGCGCACGATCGGTTGCGCCGCGAGCCAGTCGCGGTGCCGCGGGTCCTCGACGCGACCCTTCGCCAGCCAGCCGAGGTCGTGATTGCCGAGCACGGCCTCGGCCTCGAGCTCCATCATCCGCTCGAGCACCCCGACCGAGTCCGGCCCCTTGTTGACGAGGTCTCCGACCGGCAGCAGACGATCGCGGCCCGGCCGGAAGTCGACCGCGGTCAGCAGCCGTTCGAGCGCGTCGAGGCATCCCTGAATGTCGCCGACGAAGACCCGCCGCATCACGGGATCGGCGTCACCGCGATCGGGTTGCTCCAGGTCTTGACGCCGTAGTGGTAGGCCGGATCGAACGTGATGCCGGCCACGTACGTCGTGAAGCCGACGAGCCAGGCCTGATTGGGAATCGTCAGCACCGACGTCGCCTGCGACGAACTGTTGAGCGCCGTCCAGGTCGGAGCCAGGAACGAGTTGCCCGACACCGCGGCCGTGAACAGGAAGTCCGGGTTGAGCGGGATGATGCGGGTGCCGCCGATATCGAGCCCCGGCGTCGTGCCGAGCGACCAGCCGAACAACGCCAGCTTGCCGGCGTCGCCGGGGCTGGTGTAGGTGAAGGTGACGTTGGTGCCGAGGTTGCCGGCACCGGCGCTGCTCAGCACCGCGGGCACGCCGTTCGGCGCGAGCACGACCTCGATCGTCACCGGCTGGTCGTAGCCGGTCACGCCGACGGGCACGGTCGCGCTCTGATGACCGGCGGCGGCGAAGGTCACGTTCCAGTTGCCGATCGGCAGCCACAGCCCGTAGCGACCATCGCGGCCGCGGCTCATGCACTTCTCGCCGTGGAAGAAGGTGTTCGGCGTGTAGCTGATGTTCGCCACCAGCGGCGCGTTGCCGAGGCTCGACCTGACGTGACCGCGAACGGCCGGCTTCCAGGTCGTCACCGCGCGGCGGATGCCGGGCCAGACGCGAACCTCTTCAGCCAACGTCGTCGTGTAGGCGGGCTGGAACGAGGTCCCGATCTCGGTCAGGAACGACATCGTGCCGCCGCTGGCCCAGTGGTCCTCGGGCGCCTCACCCGAGCCCGACGGGCTGCGCTTGAGGTAGCTCATCGGCGTCCGCAGATCGTCGACGTAGCGCTCGATCAGGTTGTAGACCGAGGACGACACCGACGCGCACGGCGCGTAGGTGCGCAGCACCTCCTGCCCGGAGCTGTGGAAGTCGAGGTAGATCTCGGGACGCAGCGTGGCTACCAGATTGCGCATCGTGACGACCTCGGGCTCGCTGCCCGGCGACGGGCCGCGGTAGGTCTCGGAGGTCGTCGTCGCGCTCGACCCGCACAGACCCCAGAGGAACGGGTAGTTGCGGTTGGGGTCGACGCCGTAGCTGGTGCCACCGTTCGGCCGGCGGTTCTTGCGCCAGTAGTAGTAGCTGGTCCAGACCCAATTGACGCCGTCCGGGTTCACGGTCGGCACCAGATACAGCTCGTGACCGTCGACGAGCGCCTGCAACGCCGGATCGGAGGCGTAGCCGCTGAGGATGCGATCGGCGGCGCCGAGCACCATGACCGGCGAGTTGAGCTCGCGGGCATGATGCTGCGCCGCGATGACCATCGCCGGTTCGTCCTCGTCGCTGGCGACGTTGTCGCTGATCTTCAGGGCGAAGATCGAACGGCTGTCGTGCGTCAGCTGCCCGCCGGGCAACGCGCTGATGTCGACCTTCATCGCCAACGACGGATACGCGGTGACGAAGTTGTCGATCGCGGCCTCGATCTCGGCCGGCGTGTAGTAGGCAGGATCCTGGGCCGGCAGCAGCGCGGCGCCGGCCAGGAGCGGGAGAACGAGGGTGGTGGACGTTCGCATGGGATGAGGAGGTTCCGACTTGCGGGGCGACAAGGGCCGTGCATTGTTCCGCATCAAGCTCGTCCCTCACAGCCCCTCTTCGTGCCTCTCGAACAATCGTCTCACCGCGCGACGGCCCGATGAACCGTCTCCTGCGCGCCGCCGGCTCGATATCGGCCCTGACCCTGGTGTCGCGCATCCTCGGGCTGGTTCGCGATCGGCTGATGGCGCAGGCCTTCGGTGCCCGCTGGATCCAAGGCACCTTCCTCGTCGCATGGATGTTTCCGAACCTGATGCGGCGCCTGCTTGGCGAGGGCGCGCTGTCGGCCGCGCTCGTGCCGGCCTATACCGCGGCGCGAAAACGTGATCCGCAGGCCGCGCGCGAACTGCTCGCCCAGGTCCTCGGCAACGTGACGACGATCCTGCTACCGGTCTGCATCGTGGTCGCCATCGTCAGCCTGACCCTGCCCGCGGAGTGGTTGCCGGCGCCGGAGAAGGGCGGCGTCGAGGCGATGCGATTGTTGCTCGCGCTCAATGCCGTGCTGTTCGCCTACGCGCTGCCGGTCTGCCTGTGCGCGGTGCTGTCGGGCGCCATGAACACGCTCGGCATGTTCGCGCTGCCGGCGACGGTGCCGGTGCTGCTCAACGTGTTCTGGATCGCGGCGCTGCTGCTGGCCCGGCCGCTAGGCTTCAGCGTCGATGTCGAGATCGCCAACTTCGCTGCCTGGTGGCTGTCGATCGGCGGCTTGCTGCAGCTCTTGTTCCTGATCGTGCCGATGCTGCGACGCTCTGAACTGCTGCGACCCAGGCTCGGTCTGCCGCGGCGCGGGACCCCGGCGTTCGCCGTGTTCGTCGCCATGGGCCCGATGGTCGTCGGCATGTCGCTGAATCAGATCAGCTCGCTGCTCGACACGTTGATGGCCTACTACCTCGTGTCGTCGGGCGCCGTCACCTACATCTACCTGGCCAATCGGCTGCTGCTGTTCCCGCACGCCCTGACCGCGATGTCGCTCGGCGTCGCCGCGTTCCCCAAGCTCGCGCTCGAGGCGACGGCAGCCGACCGCGGCCCGGTCCGTCGCACGCTGGATCAGTTCGCGGGCCACACGATCGTGGTCACGCTGCCGGCCTCGGTCGGCCTGATGCTGCTCGCCGATGACGTCGTGCGGGTGCTGTTCGTCGGTGGCGAGTTCGTCGCAGGCGACGTCTGGCCGACCGTGCTGACGGTATCTTGCCTCGTCGCCGGCCTGCCGTTTCTCGGCCTGGCGCAGCTCTATGCCCGCGCCTTCTACGCGGTCGGCGATGTGCGCACCCCCGCCCGCCTCGCGGCTTGCCTGGTCGCGCTCAATGCCCTGCTCAACCTGGCCCTGCTGTGGCTGACGCCGCTGGGCACGGCCGGCCTCGCGCTCGCGAGCAGCCTGTCGTCGTTGACCAACGCGGCGATCCTGGCCCGTCGCTTCCGTCGCCACGTGCCGTCGGCCGCGAACGCGCACCTCGCCGCCACCTGGATCCGGTCGCTGATCGCGACGGCGGTGATGTCGATCGTCGTCGTGTCCCTGCGAACCGCCACGGCCGAGGCCACCCATTGGCAGCTGGCGTGGCGCAATCTCGTCATCCCGATCCTCGGCGGCATGGCAGCCTACGCCGCCACCCACTGGCTGCTCGGCTCGCGCGAGCTGGCCTCGCTGCGCCGCGGCGGCCGCGGGCACTGAGCCTGGCGCTGGCGCGCGCGGCCGACAGGCCTACTCGAGCCGCTCGAACTCGAGGAAGCTCTGCTCGTCCTGCCAGATCCGCAGCATGCCGCGGATGACGTCGATGCGGCGCACCTGCTTGGTGCCCGGCGCCTCGACATGGATCTCGCCGTCCTCGTCGGTGAAGAAGCCGAGCTCGATCACGGTATCGACCCGGTCCTTGTTCTTCGCCCAGGTCCGCACGCCGGCGCGCAGCAACGGGTAGTCCGGATCGGACCCGGCAGCAGCCAGCACCACGAGCATGTGCCGGCGCGTGATCGCGACGTAGCCGCGATTGACCTGGGTGTCGAAGGCGCTCTTGTCGACGCGCGTTCGCAGCACGTAGACGCCCTCGAGTGGGCTGCGCTCGTGCTGACCCGGAATGGCAGTCGGCACCGTTCCCGGCTGCGGCTCCTGCGACTGTTGCGACTGCGGCGGTGGCGCCTTCTCGGGTTCCTGCATCGACAGGGCCCAGATCGCCGCCAACACCCCGAACGTCATGACGACCTTCATCTGCTACCTCACCGAAACCTGGATTCGAATGCCCTCGAGGGTCTGACCTGCCGCCAGTTCGACGCGACCACGCCCGAGTCGCATCGGATCGGGTTTCCGCCGCGGCCGGCGCGGCGGCTCGTACTGCGCGGTGATCTCGATGCTGCCGGGCAACACGTGCGCCAGTTCGAACGCGCCATCGGCATCGGTCTGCGTCGCCGCGCCATCGGCCGCGAACACGTGCGCCCCGACCAGCAGATTGCCGCTGAACGCGTCGACGACGGTGCCGCGCACGCGGCCGGCCGGCTCGACGGTCAGGCCGACCTCGCCCTGGCGCGTGGCGCGCACCTCGCGGCAGCTGTGGAAAGGGCCGAGGCCGTACACGATCAGCCGCGGTTCGAACTCGGGTGGGATGTGCTCGAGCACGAACGAGCCGTCGACGCCCGGGCTGGTCTCGACGCCGGGAAGGCCTCGCGCCAGGATGCGCAGGCCCTGCACGTCGACGTCCCGTGGCGCGCTGATCGCGCCGCGCACTGCCGGCGCGGACTGCACCGCCGCGATGACCTCGCGCTCGTCGCCGGCGGCCGGCACCTCGACATGGGTGATGGCGTGGTCGGCGGCGAGCACGCGCACGCTCAGCGGGCGCACGCTGGCCGCGACGCCCGTGAGCACGAAGTTGCCGTCCGGGTCGGTGCGGGCCGTGGCCAACGCCACGCCGTGCTCGCCGCCGGCCATCGCGATGACCTCGGCATCGGCCACCGGGCGCATGCCCGAGCTGCGCCAACCGAAGCACCAGAAGCCGATCGGCTCGCCGACCCGGCCACGGATGCTGCGCGGCCGTTCGAGTTCGATCGGCGGCACGGGCTTGCCGAGCTCCACGTAGACCACCCCGGCGCCGACATCGGGGCCGCGATAGCGAACCACCGCGCGACCCGGGACCTGCGAACCGTCGAGCGTCGCCGCGAGATCGCCGTTCAGATCGACCGATGCCAGCGCGATCGGCGGCGACGGGGTCTCGTAGGACAACCGGTCGGGAAAGATCGTCAGCTGCAGATCGGGCAGAGTGCCGGTCACGCCTTCGGCGATGGCTGCCGCGCTGAACGTGAGCGTGACGTGTCCGGCCCGCCACTGACTCCAGAGCCAGACGATGAGCGCGCCCAGCGCGATGAGTGCGGTGACGACCAGTACCGGCGTTCGCCGCGAGCGGCGCGGCGCGCGCTGCCGCCGCCTCGATGCTGCTCGCGACTCATGGGTACGGGACACCGCGTGGACGATACCGTTCGCGACCGGATAGTGTTCGCACCGCATGCTGATCTACCTGTTGCGCCACGGGGTCGCCGAGGACGGATTCGGCATCGATGACGCGGAACGTGCCCTGACCGAGGATGGCTGGCGCAAGCTGCGCGACGCGGCGCCGGCGTGGCGCCGGCTCGTCGAGGACCTCGACGTCGTCGTGCAGAGCCCGTTGCGTCGGGCGCGGGAGACGGCCGCGGTCCTGCTCGAGGCCGTCGGCGGCGATCCGAAGCTACGAACCGAGGCGATGCTCGAGCCCGGGGCCGATCCGCAGCTGGCCATGGAGTTCCTGCTCGCCGAGCTGCGCAGCTCGACCGACGGCATCGCCCTCGTCGGTCACGAGCCGCACCTCGGCGCGCTGCTCGGGCTGCTTCTGACCGGCCGCGAACACAGCGCCGTGCCGTTGAAGAAGGGGATGCTGGTCGCGGTCGAACTCGCGCGGCCGACGAGTCTCATCGGCGCGCTGAAGTTCTCGCTCTCCTGGAAGGCGGCCGCGCGGCTGCGGTGATGCGCGCTGCTACTCGGGCGTGCCGCGCAGCAGCAGGTTGTCGAGCCCGCCCGGCGGCACCGTGATGTCCTGGCAACGCCACGCGTTGCTCCCCTTCTCGGTGTTGCTGTGAATCCGGACCGCGTAGACGCCCGGACCCAATTCGTCCGTTTCGAAGGCGCCGTCATCCATGTCCACACCGATGCCCGCGCGTTGCGTACCGATCTTGCCGTCCGCCCCCGTCTCGTGAATGCTGATCCAGGCCCAGCGCGGCTTCTCGCTGCCGAACATCGAGAGGTCGAGGCTGCCCTTCACGACGGCCACGGGCCTGAGTTCGACGCGCAGCCCCGTCACCGGGACCCCGGCCATCACCTTGATGCCCTCGAGTTCGCCGCGCATCCCGCTCTTCTCGCCAGCGCTCACGACCGTCAGGCTCCAGGTGCCTTCGGGGACCTGCTCGAACGAGAAGTTCCCGGTCGCGTCGACCGGCGAGTGCAGATGGACGTTGTTGCCGCGGCCCTCGACCGAACCCTGCGCCTGCACGATGTAGCCCGTCGTCGCGCCACCCGTGGGGTCGAAGATGGCGCCGGCGAGCGACGAGGTCCTGACGTCGATGACCAGCTCGCGCTCCTCCGCGGCCTTCAGCTCGATGCTGTCCGTCCAGATGTTCGAACCGGACAGCCCCATGAGGCCATCGCTCGACGACACCGAGACCCACGCATTGCCGGCCGGCACGGTGCCGAGATCGAAACCCCCGACGCGATCGATCGTGGCCCCGTAGCGGCGCCCCTCGATCCAGGCCATGACGCGATAGCCTTCGCCGAGCCGGCCGTCGATCGTGAGCCTGCCGTAGAGATGCGCGGTCGGGCCTTCGATCGGTTTCTCGCCGGAGTCGAGGCGGACCTGCGCGGTCTGCCCCGAGACCACATCGACGGTCTCACGCTGCCGATTGCCGCCCATCATCCGCTGCGACATGAACATCTGCACCATGCCACCCGGCGAGCGCATCGCGGCCAGCGCGTCGACCGCCTGCAGCCGGTACTGACCGGGTTGCAGCGAGGCCACCCGGAATCGACCTTCGGCGTCGGGGGTGACCATGCGCGGCACCGCCGAGAACGGCCCGCGAGTGCCGCCGTTGCGACGCCATTCGACGATGATGGTCCACCTGCCCGGCTCCGGTGTCGTGCCCGAATCGGTCAGCACACCCTCGAGTGATCCCGGCGGCTGCATCTGCAACACGAGCACCTCGCCGAGCCTGGCCTCGCCGTGAACGACGCCCCACTTGGGATGCTCGGCGCTGACGCGCAGCTCGTCGGCGAGGAACTTGTCGATCAGCAGCGTGCCCTCGGCGTCCGTCCGCCCGCACCTGGCAGGCATGTCGAACAGCTTCTTGCCGGAGGCTTCGGCGTAGATCGCGGCGTTGCGGATCGGCTTGGTCTCGTGGTCGACGACGCGGACCGTGAAGTTCTTCTTCGCGGTCAGCTGCAGGGCGACGGACGTGTCGGCGCTCTCGATCTTGACGGCGGCGAAACCAGTCGCGTGACCCGGCGCATCGGCGACCAGGGTGTATTCACCGGCGTTCAGGTTCGTGATCCGCCAGCGCCCGTCCTCCTCGGCGACCTTCTCCAACCGGTCACTCAGATCGACCGGCGGCACGAAACCGAACACGGCCATCTCGGCGGCGCCGTCGCCGGCCCTGCCCTGGAGCAACCGGATGCGAGGCGCCACGGCCGGCTTGCCATCGGCCAGGGTGATCGAGGCGTCGATGCCGAACGTCGCCGGCAGCGTGACGACGACGTCGCGGATGATCGGCTGCGGCTCGGCGAGCACCCAGGCATGACCAGGGCCGCGACGGGCGGCGACGGTCACCTTGCCCGGGGCGAAGCCGAGCCCGGTGAAAGTTCCCTTGGCGTCGGTGTGCTGCAGCCGCCGCGCCAGGTCCACCGGCGCCAGGCCGATCGTGGAGCCGGCGAACACCTCGGCATCCGCCACCGGCTCGCCCGCGGTGTCGACGACCTTGCCGTACAGCTCCTCACCGGCGCGGAGCCGGATGGTGCCGACGTCCTTCTCCTCGCCGGCGCGAACCTGCACGCTGGGCTTCACCTCGGCGAGGTGATCCTTGGCCGTGACCGCGAGCATGTTGCTGCCGGGCACGACCCCGACCAGGCGGAACCTGCCGTCGCCGTCGGTGACCGTCGTCGGCAACGGCACGTGCTCGAACGCCTCCTTCACCCATGCCGGCATGGCGACGACCGATACCGGCGCGCGCGGCTCGCGGATCAGAACGGCACCGTCGGGTTCGAATCGTTCGAGCGGGAAGAAGCCGGCCAGCGTGCCCGGGACATCGGCCGCGCGCACCAGGGCGCCGACCATCGGCGCGCCGTCGTCGTCGACGACCGTACCGATCAGGACACCGGCGTCGGGCAGCACGACGTCGCCGAGATCGATGATCTCGCCCGGCGACGGCGTGCGCGTGACGAGCTCGTGCATCGGCGCATCGGTGCCGATGCCGGCGAACATGATGTAGGCACCGTGCGGCCAGACCCCGGTCAGGGCGAACGTGCCATCCTCGGCCGTTCGCGTCTCACCGGCGATGTAGTCCGGCACCACGGTCGGCTCGTCGGCGAACAGGTCCATGCCTTCCCTCAGGACCGTGTCCATGCCGCCGCGATAGAAACGCACGCCGCAATCGGCGACCGGACGCTTGTCATGGGTGACGACGCGGCCGCGGAAACCTGACAGGCCGGCTCGGATCTCGGGGTCGTCGAGCAGACCATCGGAGGTCACAGCCACCTCGGTGCGCTGCACCACACCCGGAACCGGCTGACCCGACTTCGGCGAATCCACCGCTTCGCTGGCGACGTTGTTGGCCTCGACGACCGGCGCCGTATCGACCGGAGTCGGCAGTACCTGAGCGCCATCGTTGCCGCGGAACGCGAAGTACGCCACGGTGCCGAGAATCAGGAAGAGAAGGGCAACGGCGATGGATCTCTGCATTGGCTTCGATGGGGGCTGGCACCGCGGGCCTGGGCGCAGTGCAGTGGCCGAGTATCGCGGAGAACTGCCGCCAAGTGGGCCCCTGCCAGCAGAAAGTCGGGCCGGCGGGTGGGCTGCCGTTCGCCTCGATTGCCACCGACCGACCAGCCACTGAGCACGCCCGCCGCGCCCGCGTCCTTCACCTCCCCTTCGCAGCGGACGGACGGTTGATGACCGGATGGCAGGGTCGCTGCTCAGGTATCACTGCTCAGGGATCACTGCTCAGGTATCACAGCGTTGTTCATCGGGGCTCGAATCGCCGTGGTGATCCAAGCCCGTCTGCATCTCGCCCCGGCACTCGGGCAATGCCACCTCATGGTCGCAACGGTGCTCGCCCATGGCCTGCTGATCCTCTTCGAGACGTCGCATGCGACGTCGGAGGATCTCGATCGCGCTGCTCCAGCGTGAGGGTTGCATCGGTTTCCGCATCGGCACGAAGGCCTGACGCGTTCTGCCAACTACGCAAGCGATCGCACGCGTGGCTCGATCTCTCGACGATGTTCCGCCGCGACCCGACTCTTCGATCGATCTCAGCGGCCGGTCTTGGCCGCGGCCACACGCCAGAACGCGAGCGATGCCAGCACGATGGCGTGGTAGATCTCGCCCTGCCGCACGGACTCGTCGATCGCCGCTGTGGGAATGGTGACGACCTCGATGTCCTCACCCGGATCGAGTTCGAGCTCGCCGACCCTGCGGCAGCCGGTGGCCAGGTAGGTATGGCAGCGGTTGGTGAAGATCGCCGGGTTTGGGTTCATGACGCCGATGCACTCGATCTTCGCCGCCACATAACCGGTCTCCTCGCGCAGCTCGCGCGCGGCGGCCACCGCCGGATCGTCCTCGCCGGGATCGATCAACCCGCCGGGAGCCTCGAGGGAGGCGCGATCGCTGCCGTGACGGAACTGACGGACCAGCACGATCTCGTCGTCGGTGGTGATGGCGATGATGTTGACCCAGTCCGGCGTATCGATCAGGAAGAACCCGATATCGGCCTCGGTGCGCGGCGAACGACGGCGCGACTTGCGCACCGTGAAGGCCTTGTAGTGAACCAGCTCTTCGTCGCCGAGGCGCTGCCAGTCGCGAATCGTCATCGCTGCAGACGGTAGCCATCCTTGGTCGCGCCTGCGATCGCCACCGCGGCCGTACCACCGCCTTCCCGATCGACCAGGCTCAGCGTACCGGTCCCGAACTGATCGGTCTCGAGCGCGAACGCGCCGTCCTCGCCCGTGGCCGTCGACATGGCCAGCTCGAGCGTGGCGCCGCGCAACGACCGACGACCCGGCAGGCCGGCGGCCGGGGTCGGGCGGTCCGGCGTCCATCGCACCGCCACGCCGGCCAGCGGTCGCCCCGAAGCATCGACGACGATGCCGGCCAGCACGGCGGTCATGCCGCCCGCGAGTCGTTCGGTCGTGGTTCCAGGCAGCAGGTCGTAGTCGGCGAACGGCATGCCTGGTTCGACCAGCTCCTCGTAGGCGAGCAGGCCTGGCGCGCTGATCGCGAGCCGGCCAGCGATCTCGCCGGTGGCGACGATCCGGAAGGTCCCGTCGGCATCGGTGCGGGCGACCATCGGTGGGTTCTGCGCCACCGTCCAGGCCACGTTCGCGCCGGCGACCGGCTCGAGACCGGGGCGCCGGCGCACGCGACCGCGCAGTGTCGTCTGCGGTAGCGGTCGCAGTTGGATGTGGGCATCGCGGACCGTGGACGCGATCGGACCGAAGGCGATCGGCTCGTGATCGCGATGGCGTACGAGGAGGGTCACGGTCTTGGCCGGCAGCGGCCCGAAGGCGAACGCGCCATCGTCACCGGTGATGCATTGCAGGCCGAGCGGGTCACCGCCCTGTCGGGTCAGCTCGGCTCCGGCGACGGGCTCTGAGCCGAGGCCGACGACGGTGCCGACGAGGAACGAGCCTGCCACCAGATCGATGCGGACTGTCTCGTGCGGGGCGTTCCCGGTCCGCGGGATGACGAACTGCTGCGACTGCACGAGTCCGCCGGCGGCCGCGGTCTCGACCTCGTAGGTACCGGGCCGGATGAATCGGACCTGTTCGCCGTTCGCCAGCTGCAGCACCTGGGCAGCGCTGCCGCGGCACACCGCGACGTCGGCACAGACGTCCTGACCCGACAGCATGCCGTGCTCGCGCCAGGCCCGAGCCAGCACCGCATCCTCGGTGCCCGGACCGGCGAGGTCGGCGGTCGACGGCTCGCCGAGCCCGGCGATGCGCACGAAGGCCTCGTCGACGATCGCGCCGTCCGCCGCCGACCGGAACTCGAACCGCCGCGCCACCGACCATCGATCGCGCACCAGCTCGACCTGCTGTGGTTCCGCCTCGGTCGAACCGAGCCGGGTCGGCGTCATGCGCAACAGGTAGCCATCGGCGACGGTCACGAGCTGCTCGCGTTCGGGCAGCGGCAACGGCGCCAACCCGCGCGCATCGGAGAAGCCGATCGTGGCGCCGTCCTTCATGCGCCGGATCGAGGCGCCGACGATCGGCGCCCCCGAATCGTGATCGAGGATCAGGACGCAGGCGGTCGGTTCGAGGGCCAGGTCGCCAGGCGATGCCGCGCCGGCATTCGCCCGCGTCGCCACCGCGCGCGCCGCAGCGGGCGGCGGTTCGACACCGGGCGCCGATCCGCCGGCGGCAGGACTCGGCGTCGCGGCTGCCATGCCACCGTTCTCGCCGATCATCGGGCCTTCGCCGCCACCGCCACTCCACAGCAGGAAGGCCAATGCCGCCGCAGCGATCACCAGCCCCAACAGGAACGCCGCACGCATGTCGGCGCCGATCATACCAGCACTGCGGAACCGGCCGCGACGTCCGTATGCTCGGTCACCGCCGATGACGTCTCCCCCCTCAGTCGCCACTGCGTCGCGCGCGACGCGCACGACGTGGCTCGTGCTGCTGCTCGCGGCCGTCACCGCGATCGTCACCTGTATCGCCATCGCCGGCCAACGCATCGGCTACCCGTTCGAACTCGAGTGGATGGAAGGCGCGCTGGTCGATCACGCCGCGCGGGTCGCGGCGGGCGACCCGATCTACTGCCCGCCGACCTCCGAACACGTGCCGTTCCTCTATGCGCCGCTGCTGTTCTGGCTCGGCGGCGGCCTGATCGCCGGCGGCCTCGACGGCCTGCTCGCCCTGCGTCTCGTCGGCGCCGCGTCCTCGCTCGGCGTCGCCATGCTCATCGGCCATTGGGTCCGCAAGGAGACCGGCCGCGTCACCGTCGGGATCACAGCCAGCGGACTGTTCCTCGCCGGCTATGGCTGGCTGCACTGGTGGTTCGATCTGGCCCGCAACGACTCGCCGTTCCTGCTGTCGACGCTCGGCTGTGCCTACGTGCTCCGCCACGGTGGACGACGGCGCTGGATCGCGGCCGCCATCCTGGCCACCGGCGCCGTGCTGGCCAAACAGTCGGCCGTGATGTGGCTGCCGGCGATCGGCGTCGGCGCCCTGATCCACGACTGGCGCAACGGTCTCCGCTTCGCCATCGCCGGCGTGCTCGGCATCCTGATCGCGGTCGGCGCCATGCACTGGAGCAGCGACGGCTGGTCCACGTTCTATCTGTTCGAGATGCCGAGCCATCACGGCTGGGTCGACGAGCACAGGCTGGGTTTCTGGATCCGGGACATGTGGCCGATCTATCCGCTGCTGGTGCTCGGGTCGGTCGGCTTCGTCGCCGGCTGTCGCAGCGGCCGCGTTCGCGAGGCGCTGTTCCTGGCCGCGGTCGGCGGCGGCGGGCTGATGACGTCGTGGCTGTCGCGGCTGCACGTCGGCGGTTTCGACAACGTGCTGATGTACGGCTTCGGTGCCGCCTGCGTACTCGGCCCGATCGCAGCCTGCACGCGCGCGCTCGGCCGCGTCGGCCACTTCCTGCCGGCACTCGTGCTGCTGCAGTTCGGCCTGCTGCTGTGGCAGCAGTTCACGCCGGCGCGCTTGGCGATGGCGCTGCCGCGTCCCGAACACGCCGTCGCCCACGCCGAGCTGCAGGCCTACATCGAAGCCCAGCCGCGCGACGTGTTCCTGCCCGGCCACGGCGCCATCACGGCGCGCGCGGGCAAGGCGCCGTGTGCCCACGGCCAGGCGATCTTCGACCTGCTGCAGGCGCTGCCGAAGACGCCGGACGGTGCCCTCGACTACGGCGCGCTGCTCGGCGTCGGTGCCGGGGCTGGCGGCATGACCGACCGGACGCGGGCCGCGCTGCACGGCTTCCGCGACAGCATGCTGGCTGCCATCCGGGACCTGCGTTACTCGGCCATCGTGCTCGACATGCCGGACGGCCCCCCCACGGAACCGCTGTTCGCCCTCGCCTTCGGCATGTTCGGCCCCGACCTGCGCGAAGGCACCGCCGACGACCTATATCGCCGACGCAAAGCGCCGCTGCTGACGAAGCCGTTGGCGCTGATGCCGCCGATCGGACACCAGATCCACTCGCCTTACGCACTCGAGGCCATCGCCCGCTAGATAGCGGGGGGGCTGGAGTACCGAACCCGCTTCGCTTCTCCAGACTCGCGCTTCTGCCCGGGGACACCTGCCACCCTCACGGCTGCCGGAAGCGCCGCGGTCTGGAAGAACGTAGCGGGTTCAGTACTCCAGACCCTGCAGCGCTGCCTGGACCAACTTGCCGTCGGCGAGTCCTTTGTAGCGGGTCATCCAGGCCTTCATGAACTTGCCGGTGTCCTTCGGGCTGGCGTAGCCGATCTCGGTGGCGACCTCCCTGACCCTGGCGGTGATCTCGTCGGCCGACATCTGCTGCGGCAGATAGGTCTGGATGATGTCGATCTCGGACTGCTCGCGGTCGGCGATCTCGTCGCGGCCGGCCGCCCGCGCCTGCGCCACGGTGTCGGCGCGCATCTTGACGGCCTTCTGCAGGATGGCACCTTCGTCGTCGTCGGTGAGGTTACCGTCGGCGGCCTCGGCCCGCTTCTTGATCTCGCTGATCAACATGCGCACGACCTCGAGGCATGTCTTGTCGCCGGCCTTCATCGCGGCCTTCATGTCGGCGGTCAGGCGATCGAGGTAGGCCGCCACTACTCCGCCTCCGGCGCCGGTTTCGGTGTCGGCGTCGAGTCGTCTTCCATCTCCGGCTCCTCGGGCGGGATCAGCGCGACCGACACGAGCTTGTCGCCGTCGTTGAGCGAGATGCAACGCACGCCCTGGGTGTTGCGGCCGATGACGCTGATGCCATCGACGCCGGTCCGCACGATCTGACCGTCCTTGGTGATCATCATGACCTCGTCGCCGTCGTTGACGGCGAGCAGGTTGACGACCTTGCCGTTCCGATCGTTGGTCCGGATGTCGATGATGCCCTTGCCGCCTCGCGACTGGACGCGGTACTCCTCGGCCTGCGTGCGCTTGCCGTAGCCGTTCTCGCAGATCGTCAGCAACGTGCCGGTGCCGTCGGTGACGACCATCGAACACACGGCATCGCCCTGGGCCAGCCGGATGCCCCAGACGCCGACGGCGCTGCGCCCCATGGCTCGCGCACCACTCTCGTCGAAGCGGATCGACATGCCGCTCTGCGTGCCGAGCACGATGTGCTCTTCGGGCTTGACCAGGCTGACGCCGACCAGGCTGTCGCCCTCGTCGAGCCCGACGGCGATGATGCCGCCGGCGCGCGGCCGACTGTAGAGCGACAGCTTGCTCTTCTTGATCAGACCGTTCCTCGTCGCCGTCATCAGGAAGCGATCGTCGTCGAACGCCTCGACCCGCAGGATGGCGGTGATGCGCTCACCCTCCTGGGTCTCGACGACGTTGGCGAGCGAACGTCCCTTGGCGGTGCGACCATAGCTCGGCAGCTGGAAGACCTTCTTCCAATAGACCCGGCCGCGATCGGTGAAGAACAGCAGGTAGTCGTGCGTGCTGGCGACGAACAGCTTCCACAGGAAGTCACCCTCCTTGGTCTCCGCGCCGCTCACGCCCTTGCCGCCGCGCCCCTGGGTCCGGTACTGATCGAGTGCGGTGCGCTTGATGTAGCCGCCGTGGGTCACGGTGACCGCCATCATCTCCTCGGGGATCAGATCCTCGGCGACGAAGCTGCCGACCTCCTCGTCCGAGATCAGGGTCCGGCGGGCGTCGCCGTACTGGTTGACCATGTCCTTGAGGTCCTCGCGGATCAGCCCGATCAGGACCTTGCGATCGGTGAGGATGGTCTTGTAGTAGGCGATCTTGTCGGTGACCTCCTTGTGCTCGGCCTCGAGCTTCTCGATCTCGAGCCCGGTCAACCGCGCCAGCCGCATGTCGAGGATGGCGCGCGCCTGGATGTCGCTGAGATCGAAGCGCGCGATGAGCCGCGAGCGCGCCTCCTCGACGTTGGCCGACGTCTTGATGATCTCGACGACCTCGTCGATGTTCTGCACCGCGAGGCGCAGGCCGTCGATGATGTGCAGCCGATCCTCGGCCTTCCGCAGCAGGAAGCGCGTGCGCCGCCGGATCACGTCGATGCGGTGATCGCGGTAGCACTCGAGCATCGTCTTGAAACCGAGCGTGCGCGGCCGGTTCTCGACGATGGCGAGGTTGATGATCGAGAACGTGCTCTGCAGCGGCGACAGCTTGAACAGCTGGTTGAGCGTGACCTGCTCGTCGTCGACGCCGCGCTTGAGCTCGACCACGAGGCGCAGACCGACGCGGTCGTTGGTCTCGTCGTTGGCATCGGCGATGGTGTCGATCTGGCCGTTCTTCACCAGCGTCGTGATGCGCTCGAGGATGGTCGTGGTCTTGACCTGGAACGGGACCTCGGTGAAGACGATCAGCTTGCGGCCGCGCTTCTCCTCGATGTGGTGCTTCGCCCGACAGACGACCGAGCCGCGGCCGCTGGCGTAGGCGTTGCGGATCCCGCTGCGACCCATGACGATGCCACCGGTCGGGAAGTCTGGACCCGGCACGATCTCGAGCAGCTCGTCGAGCGTGACGTCGGGCTTGTCGAGCAGCAGCTCGACGGCGGTCGCGATCTCGCGCAGGTTGTGCGGCGCGAGGCTCGCCGCCATGCCGACCGCGATGCCGGTCGAACCGTTGCAAAGCAGGTTCGGGAAGCGGGCCGGCAGCACGACCGGCTGCCAGCGCGTGCCGTCGTAGTTGAGCACCTCGTCGACGGTCTGCTTGTCGAGGTCCTCGAGCAGGTGCACCGCCGGCCAGGCGAGCTTGGCCTCGGTGTATCGCATCGCCGCCGGTGGGCTGCCGTCGATGGCGCCGAAGTTGCCCTGCGAGTCGACCAGCGGGTAGCGGGTCGTGAACGGCTGGGCCATGCCGACGAGGGTCGGGTAGACGACCGATTCGCCGTGCGGATGGTAGTTGCCCGAGGTGTCACCCGCGATCTTGGCGCACTTCCTGTGCTTGCCGCGCGGCCCCAGGTTGAGGTCGTTCATCGCGACCAGCACGCGCCGCTGGCTCGGCTTCAGACCGTCGCGCGCGTCGGGCAGAGCGCGACTGAGGATCACGCTCATCGAGTAGTTGAGGTAGCTCTCGCGCATCTCCTGCTCGAGCAGGAGGTCGGTGATGCGGCCGCCGTCCGGCGGGGTCTGTTCGGTCATGAAGAGGGCTCGGTCGGGGGTAAGTCGCGAGAAAGGAACATTCTTCCGAAGCCAGCCTGGCCCTTCAATGGCGTCGTTCCTGTAGCATGACATCCGGTTTCCGTCCGGTCTGACGGGAGGCCGGCCCAGCGCCCCTTTCGCCAACGGTCCAACTCACCTGGCCCACCCACCTGGAGCACCTGATTGTTCGACAAGAGTGTCATCATCCTCGTCGTCTCGCGCGAGATCCTCGAAGGCGCCGTCGTCGATCGCAACGCCGCGTTCATGGCCAGTCGCCTCGCCGACATCGGCTACCGCGTCCGCACGATCGAGGTCATCGACCGGGTCCGTGGCGAGATGGTGGCCGCGATGAAATGGGCCGTCGATCAGCAGCCCACCTTCGTGATCCAGACCGGCGGCATGGGACCCCATTGGGATGACGATGCCCGCAACGCGTTGGCCGAAGCCGTCAACCTGCCGCTGTCCGAGAACGACGAGGCGGTCGGGTTCGTCGAGAACTCGTATCGCCGTCTGCATGCCCGCGACCTGCTCGATGATCCCACCCTCAACGACTCGCGCCGCGGCATGGCCATGGTGCCGCAGGGCTCGGTCTGCTTCGAGAACACCGTCGGCACGGCGCCGGCCGTGATGCTGCGGCTGCAGGACACGACCGTCTTCCTGCTGCCGGGAGTGCCAGCCGAGATGCAACGCTTCTTCACCGTGAACGTGATGCCCGTCGTCGCGGCCGAAGGCCCGGACACGGTGCGCGGCGAGCGGCACGTCGACTACTACGGCCACAACGAGGCGCCGATCAACAGCGCCATCAACGACATCGCGCGGAAGCATCCGGAGGTGAGCCTGCGGATGCGCGTCCAGGGTGGCGACCTCAACACCCGTCGCCGCATCATGCTCGTCTCCGAGCACGAGGACCCCGTCGCCCTCAACGACCTGCTCGATCAGGCCGAACAGGATCTCCGCGAGCGGCTCGGCCTCGAGCTGCAAACGCGCCCGACCGACGCGAGCACCATCGGCGACTGATCGCCGTGGGCTTCGCGGCGCGGCTGCTGGCCTGGTTCCACGACAACGGCCGCGACCTGCCGTGGCGGCGGACGCGCGATCCGTGGGCCATCTGGGTCAGCGAGATCATGCTGCAGCAGACGCGGGTCGAGGCCGTCCGCGACAGCTACCAACGGTTCCTCGCGCGCTTCCCCCGACCCGCCGACCTCGCCGCGGCGAGCGACGACGAGCTGATGCTGGCCTGGCGCGGCCTCGGCTACTACCGCCGTGCCCGACTGCTCCGCGATGGCGCTCGCACCGTCATGGTCGAGCACGGTGGCGTCGTCCCGGCGACGGCGGAACGACTCGGGCGCCTGCCCGGCATCGGCAGCTACACGCGGGGCGCGATCGCCTCCATCGCCTTCGACGAGGCCACGCCCGCCGTCGACGGCAACGTCGAACGCATCGTCGCGCGACGACTGGGACTCGACCTCGAGATCAAGACCGCCGTCGCCCGGACACGCATCGCCGACGAGGTCCTGAAGTGGCTCGATGGGGTCCGTGCGGGCGATCTCAACCAGGCGCTGATGGACCTCGGCGCCATGATCTGCACGCCGCGGGCACCGCGGTGCTCCGAGTGCCCGGTCGCCGTGGGTTGCATCGCACACCGCGAAGGCACGACCGACGCGTTGCCGGTACGGAAGCCGCCGCGGCCGAAGGTCGACATCTCGGCGCGCGCCGCGTTGATCCGGGGGCACCGCGGAGCACTGGGCGCGCGGGTCCCCGACGACGAGCCGAACGCGGGGCAGATCGAGCTGCCTGGAGCCGGCATCCTGCGGACCGTCGAGTCGATGCATCTGGCCGGTGAACTGCGTGCGCGCTACGGCGCGGACCTGAACGTCGGACCACCGCTCGGCACGATCCGTCACACGATCACCCATCATCGCATCACCTTCACCGCGCACGCCGCCACGATCCGAAGACCGGGCCGGCTGAAGTGGTTCCCCATGGACGACGACGTACCCTGGACGACAGCCGCGCGAAAGATGTTCCGCAAGACGGCGTCCACAGGCTCGTGATACCCCAACCCCGTGGCGCTATGTTCGCCGGCATGGCCCTGCTGTCCGGCAAGAACGTCGTCATCTTCGGTGTCGCCAACAAGCGCTCGATCGCCTGGGGAATCGCTCAGGCGCTGCACCAGGAAGGCGCCCGCATCGCGCTGACCTACCAGAACGAGCGCATGTCGGACTCCGTGACGCGACTTGCCGCTGAACTCGGAGAAGACACCATCGTCGTGCCGTGTGATGTGACCGTCGAAGGCGACGTGAACCGCTGCTTCGAGTCGATCGGCACGCAGTTCGACGGCCTCGATGGCCTCGTGCATTCGATCGCCTTCGCCAAGCGTGAGGAGCTCGGTGGCAAGTTCGTCGACACCTCGTGGGAGGGCTACGCGTTGGCGCAGAAGGTCTCGGCCTGGTCGCTGATCGATCTGTGCCGCGCCGCCACGCCATTGATGGCAGGACGCGAGGCATCAGTGATCTGCCTCAGCTACTACGGCGCCGAGAAGGTCGTGACCAACTACAACGTCATGGGGATCGCCAAGGCCGCGCTCGAGGCGAACACGCGCTACCTCGCCAACGACCTCGGTCCGAGCGGCATCCGGGTCAACGCGATCTCGGCCGGCCCGATCAAGACGGTCTCGGCGATGGGGGTCGCCGACTTCGGCTCCATGCTCAAGGAGATCGCACTCCGGGCACCGTTGCGCCGCAACGTCGATCAGGCCGACGTCGGCAACACCGCCACCTTCCTGCTCTCGCCGTTGTCGACCGGAATCACCGGGCAGGTGATCCACGTCGACGCCGGCTACAGCATCCTCGGGGTCTGAACCCGAGGGGTTTGCGCGAGACGATCAAGAGCGCCGCGTACGGGCTTCGAGCTGTCTCCGCTCGGCGGTGCTGAGCCCACCGCTTGCCGTGCCGATGCGTAGAGCCCGCCGCATGTATTCCACGGCCCTCGCATGGTCGGCGGACTCCGGATCGAGCTCGGCGTCGAGCAGGGCCGCGAGGTTGAGCAGGCTGCCCAGGTGCGCCTCATCGCGCGCGAGCGCGGCCTCGTAGGCGGCGATGGCCGCCGTCGATCGGCCGCGCTGTTCCTCGACCACCCCGATCCGAAACAGCGCCTCGGCATTCGCCGGGAACCGATCCGCGACCGCCTCGAACTGTTCGAGCGCCGACGCGAGGTGCTCGCGGGAACGATCCTCTCGGCCGCACGCAGACGCCAGCTCGGCCGCACGCATCGTCGCCGCACCGCCGGCGAGAGCCGCATCTTCGTCACCCGGCGCAAGCTCGACACATCGCGAGAAGGCGCGGGCCGCTCTCTCGGCATGACCGAGGGCGATGCTGTCGCGGGTGTCGTCGGGACCGGTGGGCAGCATCGACATCCGCAACAGGCAGCTGCCGATGCGGAAGATCGCGGTCGAATCGTCCGATCGCACCTCGGCGTAGGCCTGCAGCAGCGGCAACGCCGCGCGTTCTTCGCCGAGCTCGTAGCGACAGGAGCCGGCAAGGCCGAACAGCGGCGCGCGTTCCGCCGCCGAGGCGCCGACGGAGCGCGAAAGCGCCGCCTCGGCGGCCGCAGACGCGGCGCTGAGATGACCGCTGTCGGCCAGGAACTGCGCGCGCATCCAACCGACGAACGGATCCTCGGGCGCGAGCAGTTCGGCCATCACTACCTCGGCTTCGCCTTCGTTGGCGAGGAACAGATCCGCCGGTTCGACCTCCCTGGCCACCTGCAACAGAACGATGCCGCGCACGGCACGAGCTCTGGCGCAGCGTGGATCGATGGCCAACGCGGCCACGGCACCGCTCTCGGCCGGCGCGAAACGGCGCAGCACGGCATCCTGGACCAGCTGTTCGACCAGAACCGTGAGTCGTTCCTGCTCGGCGGTCGACAGGACCCGGACGGGCAACGATTCCGGATCCTGGGCGCCCGGCCGCGGCGAAACGCCCGCGCATCCCGCGATGGTCAGCGCGAACAGAACAGGCGCATGACGAGTGCCGAGCATCGGACCATCATCATCTGGTCTGACCATGACGCAAAGCTACGCTTCTCGGAATGGCACGCATCGCGAGCGACGTCACCTGGCTCGTCGGCAGAACCCCACTCGTCGAGCTGGCGGCGATCTCTCCTTCCGGGGTCCGTGTGCTGGGCAAGCTCGAGGCCTGGAACCCCTCCGGCAGCAACAAGGATCGGGCGGCGCTGGCGATGATCCGCCAGGCGGAGCGCAGCGGCCATCTGCGGCCAGGCGGCTCGATCGTCGAGTGCAGCAGCGGCGATCTCGGACTCGCGATCGCGATGATCGGTTGCCGGCTCGGCTACCGGGTGATCCTGACGATGCCCGAGTATCAACCCGAGAGTCGGCTGGCCCTGTTCCGCGCCTTCGGCGCCGTGGTCGTGACGACGCCTGGTCAGGAAGGCATGCGCGGCGCCATGCAACGCGCCGAACAGATCGCGAATCAGGACGCCGGCGCCGTCTGCCTGCAGGCGTTTACGAGCCACGCCAACTCCCGCAGCCATGCCGAGACGACCGCCCGCGAGATCTGGATCGACACCGACGGCAAGGTCGACGCCATCGTCGTCCCGGTCGGCACGGGTGGCACGGCCGCCGGTTGCGCCGCGTTCTTCGGCGAACTCGGGATCGCGGTGATCGGAGTCGAGCCCGAGACCAGTTCCGTTCTCTCCGGCGGAACGGCCGGCACCCACGACATTCCTGGGCTCGGCGCCGGCTTCGTCCCGGACATCCTCGCACCATCCAGCCTGACCGAGATCATCACCGTCTCCGACGCCGACGCCGTCGAGGGCGTCCGTGCTCTGGCCCGCCGGGAGGCTCTGCTGCTCGGGCCGGCAAGTGGCGCCGTGATCCACGCCGCCATCACCCTGGCGCGACGGCCGGCAATGGACGGCAAGACCGTCGTGGCGATCCTGGCCGACCGGGCCGAGCGTTACCTCGAGCACAGGTCGATGCGACGGGACGTGTCATGACCGGAACGATCAAGGAGCGGGCGCTCGAGCTCACGGCCAAGGTCAACGCGCTGCGCAGCCAGCTCGCCGCGCAGGTCATCGGTCAGGAACCGCTGATCGACGACATGCTGGTCGGCGTGCTGGCCGGCGGCCACATCCTCCTCGAGGGGTTGCCTGGCCTCGGCAAGACCCTCCTGGTGCGCTCGCTGAGCCGCGGCCTCGGCCTCGACTTCTCGCGGATCCAGTGCACCCCCGATCTGATGCCGACCGACGTCACGGGGACGCAGATCCTCGACGAGGCGGAGGGCCGTCGATCGTTCCGCTTCCAACGCGGACCGGTCTTCGCCGGATTGGTGCTGGCCGATGAGATCAACCGCGCGACCCCGAAGACGCAGTCGGCATTGCTCGAGGCCATGCAGGAGAGAACGGTCACCGTCGGCGGCACGACGCACGCCTTGCCCGACCCGTTCCACGTCATCGCGACCCAGAATCCGATCGAACTCGAGGGCACATTCCCGTTGCCCGAAGCCCAGCTCGACCGCTTCCTGTTCCGACTCGACGTCAAGACTCCGTCAAGGGAGGCGATGGCGCGCATTCTCGGCGCTACGACTGCCGGGGCGGGACCCGATGCCGCGGAGCACCTGAGTCATCTCGAACTGCGGGAGCTGCAGACCATCGTTCGCGAAGTCCTGTGCGGAACGCATCTGCTCGACCACGTGGCCTGTCTCGTGCTCGCCACCCATCCCGAGGCCGAGGGCGCCGATGAACCGACGAAACGGTTCGTTCGTTATGGCGCCAGCGCCCGCGCCGGACAGGCCATCATCCTCGGCGCGAAGGCGCGGGCCCTGCTCGCGGGACGCCCATCGATCATCCGCGACGACATCGAGGCGTGCGCTCTGCCGGCATTGCGTCACCGCGTGCTGTTCGGCTTCGAGGCGGAGGCCGAGCGCATCGAAGTGTCAGATCTGTATCCGGGGTGGAGATCTCAGGCCGAGCGAAACGCCGGCTGATTGATCAGCCAGGCCATCAGCCAAGTCTGTTACACGACTGCAAGACTCGGCAGCGCATGCTCATGCGCTGATCCGTTCCGGTGTTCGCCGCCACCATGCCGAAAAAAACAACTCTGCCTTGGAAAGTTTCGGCTTCCCATGCGTCTACACCGCTGCATGGGACGAGTGGTCCCGGCCGCGCAACGCGGTCCTGGTGGAAGCCAGGGCAGCGTCACTTCGAGAGGGCACAACGCGCGGCCGAGACCAAACCG
>JAGQRA010000650.1 GCA_020425885.1 Planctomycetota bacterium
ACGAGCACGGGCTCATGTACCAGACCGTGGCGCCGCGCACCGGCCGGGTGCTCGACGCGACGATCCACGACAACTGGGGCTACGACTACAACGGCTTCCACACCGTCTGGCTGCTCGACGGCGTCGAGCGCTACCGGGCGGCAACGCGCAAGGCGCTCACCAGCCTGCGTCCGCACTACTGGCAGCATCCGTGGCAGGGCTGGGGTGCCGACGGCATCGCCGACGCCGTCGAGGGCGCCATCAACCTGTTCGCGCGCGAACCCGACGTCGAAGGCGTAGCCGGGTGGCTCGACGCCAACATCGCCCGCATGCTCCGCATCCAGAAGCCCGACGGCATCGTCGAGGGCTGGCACGGCGACGGCAACTTCGCCCGCACGGCGTTGATGTGGGCGCTGTGGAAGCAGCAGGGGGTGACGCTGCAGCCGTGGCGCGAGGACACCGCCGTCGGCGCCGTTCGCCACGGCGACGAGATCCGCATCGTCGTCACCGCCGAGCGCGATTGGGACGGCACGCTGGTGTTCGACACGCCGCGGCATCGCCGCCACATGAAGCTGCCGCTCGACTACCCGCGCATCAACCAGTTCCCCGAGTGGTTCACGGTCGAGGCCGATGGCCGCTATCGCGTCGACGGCGAGGCGGAACCCGGTGCGGAGCAGGTGGCCCGGACCGAGGTGGGCGCCACCCTCGCCGCCGGCCTCACCGTGTCGGTCCATGGCGGTGTGGCGCTGCGTCTGACCGTCGCGCCGACGCCCTGACGGTGCGGCACCTCCACGGGCCAGGTGCCGCAGTTACCCTCGCCATCGGCGCGACTACCATGGCCGGTCGCCGCCAACTGCTACTTCGAGGACTCCATGATCCGAGCTACGGTCGCCGTGCGTACCCTCCCGCCTCTCCTGCTCGCCTGCGCGACTCTCGCGCAGAGCACCGAGCGCGTCAGCCTCGGCGCCGGCGGCGCCCAGATCACGACCGGAGTGGCGTGGCCCGCGATGTCGGGGAACGGCCGCTACATCGCCTTCACGACCCCGGCCGCGAACGTCGTGCCGGGTGACACCAACAACAGGAACGACGTCTTCGTCCGCGACCTCGCGACCGGCGTCATCCGCCGCGCCAGCCTCACCGCCGCCGGCGTCGAGCCGAACGACCATTGCTTCGATCCGCAGCTGTCCGACGACGGTCGGTTCGTCGCCTTCTCCTCCTGGGCCACCAACCTCGCGACCAGCGACGTGAACGGCGCGGCCACCGACGTGTTCGTCAAGGACATGCAGACCGGCGCGCTCGAACACGTGAGCGTCGACGACAACGGTGTCGGCGGCAACGGCATCTCGGTCTACCACGCGATCTCGGGCGATGGCCGCTTCGTCACCTTCTACAGCTACGCGACCAACCTGATCGCCAACGACTCCAACGGCAACGCCGCCGACACCTTTCTCTACGACCGGGTCGCGCGACACATCGAATGCCTGACGGTCGACCCGGTCACCGGCGCGACCCTGGGCGGTGGCACCGCGGCGTTGTCGTACGACGGCCGCATCGTCGCGTTCGAGACTGTGCCACAGGTCGTCGCCCAGACCGGCGGCAGCGGCACGATCGCGGTGCTCGACCGGCAGACGGGTACCGTGCGGGCCGCCAACGTCAACGGCAGCGGTCAGATCCGTCACGGCACCGGCCCGATCGTCAGCGCCGACGGCTCGTGCGTCCTGTTCCACACCGCGTTCGCCCTCGATCCCGCCGACGGCGACTACGCCACCGACGCCTACCGCTTCGACCTCGCCACCGGGCAGGTCGCGCTGGTCACCCCATCACCGGCGGGCACGACGTCGGCCTATTCGGCGAGCGCATCGGCGATCTCGGCGAGCGGTCGCTACGTGCTGTTCTCGAGCCACGAGGTCTACGACCCGATCGACACCAACGACGAGTACGACCTGTTCGTGTTCGACATCGGCACCGGCGCCGTCGAGATGATCAGCGTCGGCGACCGCGGCCAGATCGGCGATGGCCGCGCCGGCGGCGGCGCCATCGCGGCCAACGGCGCGCGCTGCGTGTTCCTGAGCCTGGCGGCCAACCTGGTGAGCGGCGACACCAACGGCACCGCCGACATCTTCTATCGCGACCGTTGTTCGCCGTCGGCATGGCGGAACTACGGCCAGGGACTCGCTGGTAGCGGCGGCCTCGTGCCCGGCTTCGCGCTGCTCGGCGAACCGGCGCTCGGCACCACACCGCTGCTGCTGGCGGCGAACCACACCGGCGCGCCGACGCTCGCGGCGATGGTGCTCGGCGCGCAGCCGGCCAGCGTACCGACCCCGGTGCTCGGCACGCTGCTGGTGCAGCCGGCGGCGACCGCGGGGGTGTTGGTGCCGACGCCGGCGCTGACGCTGCCGATCAGGATTCCGACGACGTTCGAGCTCTGTGGCAGCCGACTCTACCTGCAGACGCTGCTGCTCGACGGCGGCGCGCCGCTCGGCGTGTCCTTCACGCGCGGGCTCGAGCTGGTGATCGGCGGTTGAGATGAAATGCGCCTCTCCGGCTGAGTGCGGGCGGCAGGGCATCGGTGTCATCATACTTGCGGCGCCGCCCGTCCCCACTTGTGCGGTGCCAACCACTCACTACCATGCACGCCTCTCGATCGACTTCCGGCGAGAGTCCCCAAACCACGTTCCCTCGGAAAGGACTGCACGTGCTTCGCATGCTTTGAATGCGCTGAGGCCGGTCCGCCGAGGTGCAGGTCTGCGCCTTTCCGACCGCCACCTGAACTCGTCGCCCGGCGCACCCGCCGTGCGGCCGCCGTTTCGTGCGGTGGCGAAGGAGTTCTTGCAGCAGCGACCCTGGTCGGGCGTCCGTTGTCGCCGCGGCCACGGCAAGGCGTGTGCAGCGCGCGTCAGCAAAGACGCATGCACCACTCAAGACTCCATCCGTTCGCAATGTTCGCGGCCGCCGCGGCGACCCTCTCGTTGACCGGCTGCCAATCGACCACGATCGACCCCAAGGTCGCGGCGTTGACTCCGGACAGCAGCACCTTCCGCGTCGAGCACACGCTCGCCGTGCCCGTGCCGGCAGGCGCGAGTCAGGTCGAGATCTGGATGCCGCTGCCGCGCGTCGAGCCGACGCAGAAAACGACCGATCTCGTGGTCGAGGCGCCGCCCGGCTGGAGCGAGACGACCGATGCGAACGGCAACCGCTACGTCCACGTGCTCGCCGATGCGCCGACGGGGAAGGTGACGATCCACGCCAGTTTCGTCGTGCGTCGCGGCGAGGTGAACGCCGAGATCGACCCGGCGAAGACACGACCGCTGACCGCCGCCGAGCGGGCGTCGATGCAGGCGTACCTCGGCTCCAACCGCCACATCGTCGTCAACGACGAGATCGTCAAGCTGGCGGCGGAGATCCGCGGCGACGAGCAGAACCCGATCCGGGTCGCGCGGAAGCTCTACGACTGGACGCTCGACAACATCGAGTACTGGGTCAAGGACCCGTCGAAGTGGAAGGCCTCGCCGGTCGGCAGCTCGGAGTAATGCATCGCCAATCGGACCGGGAACTGCACCGACTTCCACTCGCTGTGGACGGCGCTCGCGCGCGCGAGCGGCATCCCGACGCGGATGTCGTACGGCTCGCTGTTCAAGCCGTCGCTCGACGGTGTGGACCGCGACGCCAGCTACCACTGCTGGCCCGAGTTCTATGCCCCCGGCATCGGCTGGATCCCCAACGATGTCGCCGTTGCCGACATCTTCACGCGCCCGATCGCACTCGACGCCAGCAACACCGAGAAGGTCACGTTGACGACGGCGACCGGCTACTCCGGTGCGAGCCCGGAGTGGGTCGACTACTACTTCGGCAACCTTGACGCGCGGCGCGTCACCTGGACGATGGGGCGCGACCTCTTGCTGTCGCCGCCGCAGAAGGCCGGGCCGGTCAACGCCAACGCCAAGGGCTACGTCGAGGTCGACGGCAAGGAATTCAGCGGCTTCGAACGCAAGATGACGTTCCGCGAGCTGCGCTGAGCGCGTCGCGCTCGCCCGGCGCGATTCCGGCTCGTTCACGGCTTCGGAGCGGATCGCCCGATCGAGATCGCGCCGATCATGCGATGGCAAGGCCGGTCGCCGCGCGTGTCGCTGCCGACGCGCCCGGACTCTTGCCCGCCGGGTCGCGGATCCGATACGCCTGCATGGTCGATCAGAACCGCAGCCCGTCCCGCGTCCTCGCCAGGTGGATCGGCATCGCCTACCTCACCATCGCCGGGCTGATGCTGCTGTTCCCCGATGGCATGCTGCATGTGATCGTGCCGCTGATACGGCCCGCGTTCGGTCCCGGTGGCTGCGGCAGCTCGTTCATCCTCTTCGGCGTCGGCCTGGTGCTGTGCACGACCTGCGGCGTCGCGCTGCTGCTGCGGCCGCGATTCGGCGCCTTCTGGTGCATCGCGATGGGCGTGGCACCGGCGTTGCTTGCCTTCTCGGAGCTGATGCAGCGCGCCGGTGGGCGGGTCGTCGGCGTGAGCCTGTTCCTCGGCGTGCAGGTGGCGATCGCCGCCATCGTGCTCGGGCATCGGGCGACGAAGGTGGCGGCCGCGCCGGCGGAGTCACCATCCGATCCGATCGGCCAGGCGTAGCCGGCGAGGTGCGCCGTCGTCACGCGTCGTCGAGGACCACCGTCTCGCCCTCGATCCGCCAGGTCAGCGAAGCCCGATGGCAGGTGACGAGGAGCAGCTCGAAGACGGACAGGCCCTGGGCGGAGAAGTGGATGCGGGCCTTGTCACCCTTGATCCGCCCGAGGCGGAAGCGGATCGCCTTGCTCTCGCCGCTCATCTCGACGCAGAGCCGCATCCCGTCGAGCAGATCGACGAAGTCGCCGACGTCGGCATCGA
>JAGQRA010000651.1 GCA_020425885.1 Planctomycetota bacterium
ACCTCGACCGGCACGGCCAACTCCGGTACCCAGGTGACCCACACCGGCCTGCAGGCCGCGATCACCGCGGTGAGCAGCGGCGTCGGTACCGCGGTCAACGATGACTGCGCCGCCGCGATCGACGTCTTCGCCGGCGTCAACGGCCCGTACAACAACAGTGGCGCGACGCTGTCGAGCCCGGCGTGGGCGTGCGGCTTCAACGTCGGCAAGGACGTCTGGTTCAGGCTCTCGGCCTGCGCCGGCAGCTACACCATCCACACCTGCAGCTTCGCCCGGACCACGGACACCGTGATCGAGGTACTCAGCGGCAGCTGCACCACCGGCCTGACCTCGGTCGCCTGCAACGACGACGGTGGCGGTACCTGCGGCCTCGGCTCGTCGGTGACCGTGACCCTCGCCGCCGGCATCCACTACATCCGCGTCGGCACCTACAACAACGGCAGCGCGGGAGCCTTCGAGCTCAGCATCACCGCGCCCTGCCACGGCAACGACGAGTGCTCGGGCGCCCTGCCGCTCAACCTCGGCACCAACGGGCCATTCAGCAACACCTCGGCCAGCAACTCGGCGCCGGCGTTCCCGTGCGGCACCAATGTCGTCGGCGACTGCTGGTTCACCTACGACGTGCCGTGCGAAAACCTCAGCGTCACCTTCGATACCTGTGACCCCACCACGAACTTCGACACCGTCCTGCAGGTGTTCAGCGGCGACTGCGCCGCGCTGGTCGACGAGGGCTGCAACGACGATAGCTGCTTTACGCGGTCACGCGTCACCCTGACCGACCCGCCGGCCGGGACCTACCATGTCCGCGTCGGCGGCTACAACGGCCTGCACGGCAACTTCGTTCTCACCGTCGCCCAAGCGCCGACCAACGACGACTGCGCCAGCCCGATCCCGGTCGCCAACGGCCTCAACGGCCCGTTCTGCACGGTCGGCGCGACGACTTCGCAGCCCTGGCCCTCCACCTGCGTCTTAAGCGGCGGCAGCGACGTCTGGTTCAGCTACCAGGCGACCTGCACCGCTGACCTGGTCGCCAGCACGTGCACCTGGGCTCGCACCTACGACACCTGCATCGAGGTGTTCTCGGGCACCTGCGGCGCGCTGACCAGCCTCGGCTGCAACGATGACGGCGGCGGCAGCTGCGGCCTCGGCTCGACGGTGCAGGTGCCGGTCGTGATCGGCCAGACCTACCTGATCCGCGTCGGCGGCTTCAACGGCAACGTCGGCATCACCGGGCTCCAACTCGACTGCGTGCACGCGACCGACGAATGCGTCAGCGCGGCCCCGATCGCCGACGGCATCAATGGCCCGTACAGCACGGTGTTGGCGACCACCTCGTTGCCGGCCTGGCCGAACTGCGTGTACAGGCCCGGCAACGACTGCTGGTTCTCCTATCAGGCGGCCTGCAGCGCGCCGCACACGTTCTCGACCTGCACCCCGGCGCGGACCTACGATACTTGCATCGAGGTGCTCTCGGGTTCCTGCGGCGCGCTGACCAGCCTCGCCTGCAACGACGACGGCGGCGGTAGCTGCGGTCTCGGCTCCAGGCTCACCGTGAACCTGACGAACGGCGTCACCTACTACATCCGCGTCGGCGGCTTCAACGGCAACACCGGCACCTTCGAGCTGCAGGCGGAGCCCGGCAGCGGCAACGGTTCGATCACGACCCTGCCGCACGCCTGTGGCCCGATGACGATCGCGGTGAGCGGTGAGCCGCGCATCGGCAGCACCATGACCGCCACCGTCGGTGGCCACGGGGCAGGCCTGCCGTTCGTCGGCTGGGGCTTCCTGCCGAGCACGCCGTTCTGCACCTGCACGATCGGCCACAACTGGGGGGTGTCGGTGTTCGGCACCTCGCTGCCGGTGACGGTGCCGTGTGCCAGCTTCTTCATCGGCCTGCGGATCGCCTTCCAGGGGGCTGGCTTCCTGACGCCTGGCGGCTGCGCGTCGCCGATGATCTCGTTCAGCGACACGGTCCTCGTCACGATCGGCTGATCGGCCGCCAGGCCGGGGCTGCGACCGGCGCGAGCGCGACCGTCGCAGTCCGCCCGATCGTCACGTGACGACGATTCGCCGCCGAACGCCCGGTCGAGCGGCAGAATCGTCAGGCGCCGACGCCGCCGACGCGCAACGTCAGCACCTGGAACGGGGACAGCGCCACCGGTGCGCCGCTGCCGTCGGGAAGCGGCCGCTCGAGCAAGTCGACCGCGGCGACCTCGCTGCCGGCGATGCCGTCGAGCTGCAGCCGCAGCGGTTGCCGGCCGCCGTGGCGCTCGACCAGGCGGACGATGGTGCCGTCGCCGTCGGCCGCCGCCTTGCAGCAGGCGATCTCGATGCTGCCCGGCTCGCGCAGCTCGAGCGCGAACGGACGCCAGCTGCCCGTTGCCGCCGCGCAGGGTCGGACCACGAACGGCTCGGCGAGCTCGTCCGCCGCCGCCGGCACCGCCGCCGCGCGCCAGTCCCCGCCGTGCGGCAGCAGCGCGTAGGTGAAGCGGTGCACGCCGCGGTCGACGCCCGGCGCTGGCCACCGCGGCGCCCGGAGCAGCGACAGACCAAGGGTGGCACCGTCGGCCGAGCGACCGATGCGGCCGTCGTCGAGCACCGCCAGGCCGCAGCCCGGCTGCGACAGGTCCATCCAGCGCCGCCCGGGCACCTCGAACCGCGCCTCGTCGGCGGCGGTGTTGCGGTGCGTC
>JAGQRA010000652.1 GCA_020425885.1 Planctomycetota bacterium
AGGCCGCGTTCATGCACTGCCTGCCGGCGCACCGCGGCGCCGAGGTGACGCAGGAGGTGATGGATGGGCCGCAGAGCGTGGTCTACGACATCGCCGAGAACCGGCTGCACGTGCAGAAGGCGGTGATGGTGCTGCTGATGAAGTGATGGGGTGACCGGCCAATCCCGGCACGCCTCCGAGTCGCATCGCACATCCCATCGCGCATGTCGCCTTCCGCAGTCCCCGCGACCGTCGTCGATTTCCTCTTCGAGTGCGCGCTCGACCTGCAGGCCAACCGACTGCAGCCGCTGCGTCACTACCTGTCGCGATATCCGGGCCACGAGGAGGCCATCGCGCGTGAGTATCTCGCCCTGGTCGACGACCGCGAGCGCCCCGCCGCGTCGACGCAGCGCGTCGGTCGATTCGAGTTGCTGCGCGAACTGGCCCGCGGCGGACAGGGGCGGGTCTACCTGGCTCGTGATCCGATGATTGGGCGGTTCATGGCTCTCAAGGTGCTCGCACTGACCGGCAGCACCGACGGTGCGCGACGTGAGCGCTTCCGGCGCGAGATCGATGCAGCCACCCGACTGGACCACCCGTACATCTGCCGCCTGCTCGAAGCCGACGTCGACCACAGCCCTCCGTACGTCAGTATGGAGCTCCTACCGGGGCACTCGCTCGCCGAGCTGCTCGCGCACGGCGAGGGCGCCAGCACTGCGGGGGGCGGATTGATCGCGCCGCGCGGCCGCACGCAGCTCATCGCATTCGCTCGCTTCTTCGCGCAGGTCGCTGCCGCAGTGCACGCCGTGCACTGCGCCGGCATCGTGCACCGCGATCTGAAGCCCGCCAATCTGATGGTGACGCCGGACGGTGAGCCGCGCGTGCTCGACTTCGGGTTGGCGAGCCCGGCCGAACGCATCGGCGAGGTCACCATGACCGACACGCTGATCGGCACGTTGCCCTACATGGCTCCCGAGCAGCTCACCGGCGGCGGTCGGGTCGATCGGCGCGTCGATGTCTTCGCACTAGGACTGACGATGCTCGAGTGCGCGCTGCGCGAACGCCCGTTCGCCGGCCGCTCTCCGGAAGCCAGACTGGCATCGATACAGGCGGGCCTGCCGATGCGACTCCTGCGTCGCCTGCATCCGGACCTGCGCGCGATCCTCGTCATGGCGCTGGCAGAGAAGCCGGAGGGGCGCTACGCGACCTGCCAGGAGCTTGCCGACGACCTGCACCGCCTCTGCGAACGTCGCCCGGTTCGCGCCCGGCGGGTCGGAATGCTCGTCATTGCGAATCGCTGGTGCGCTCGCCATCCGTGGCTGACTACGTGGTTCTCGGCGACCGCCATCGCGGTCGGGCTCACCTGGCAAGGCGTCGGCGTCGCACGCGAAGCACTCGCCGAGTCCCGGCGTCTCGATGTGGTGATCCGCGATGCAGTGCGGTCGTTCGACCCGTGGGGTCCCGGTGGCGGCGTCGACGCGTTCACCGCCATCGAGACCCTGCGCGGGGCCTTCGACGCTCGCGGCGACACCCGGCAGCGGCTGGCCATGCTCGAACTGCGTCGCGGCCGGATCACCGCCGTGCGCGCCCTGGTCGATCAACCCGATGTGCCGCACGACGAACGCACTGCCGCGATGCTGTTCGCGTGCCGCTTGCTGGAGCGATCGCAGGACGAGGACGCGCCGTTCCCGGAACTGCCGCCGGTCGATTCCGAAGCGCTCGCGAGAGAGGTGGCGGAGATCGCCGGCGAGCTGTATCGGCACGGTTGCTGGCAGCAGTTCGATGCGCTGACCGCAGGCGCGCTGGCATGCTTCGACACCCTGGATCCGCTTCACGACCGCTGCCGCCTGCCGCTCGTCCTGTGGCAGGTGCAGGCGGCCTGCGTGCGGCGGAAGCTGGACGACGCCGGGCTGTTCGACGCCGAGAAGCAGCGCCTGGTGGCACGCCACGGTCGCGACAGCGAGGAGGTTGCCGACGCCGAGGAGCGCTTCCTGCTCGTGGCGCTCCAGGTCGTGCCAGGGCAGTTCTTGCTGGATCTCCTCCGGCTCCGGCTCCGGCAGGCGGCGGCGCTGGCTCGTGATCCCGACGGTGAGCGCGCGCTGCGGTTGCGCGCCATCTCGCTCGTGCACGGCTACTACCCACGACCCGATACCGTCGCCCGACTCGAGGCGGTGCGCACATTGCAGATCGCCCGCCTCGGCGCCGATCACCCGGACACGATCCGGACGAGTTGGATGTTCGGCCGCTGGCTCTCCGGCTTCGACGACGCACGCAGTGCCGAGTTGCTGGCCGCCGCATGGACGGCGGAGGCACGGCTGCCGGCTGGGCACGAGGAGCTGCGGGCGAACGTCCGGCGCGACTACGCGGCGTGTCGGGGCCTGCCCCTCGACGCCAACGCGCGCGCGCAGCTCGGTGCCGAGGTCATCCGCGAGCACCTGCGACTCTGGGGAGCCGGCGACCCGCGCACGCTCGAGGCGCTCGCGAAGGTGCCGCTCGATCCGGCGCGTACCCCTGAGGTCTGGCTCTGGTACGAGCAGGCGCTGGCACGCATTCCCGCCGACGAACCGGGCCGCGAACAGCGCGATGCCATCCTGTCGAGCCTCCTTGCCCGACATGCCCACACCCCGCGTCTGCTGGCTTGCGAGCAGCATGCGTTGGCGCAGCAAGGAGGCCCTGCCGCACTTTCGATCGAGGGCGCACGAAGAGCACGCGACGCCCTGGCGTCGCTCTGGCTGCAGACGCACGCGGAGACTCGCGGTGAACGGGCCTTGATCGGCATCGACGACGCCGTCCGGCAATGGCGGCGCTACCTCGGCGCCGACGATCCCGGAGACGGCTTCCGCACCGAGATGCTGATCGCCCTTGGGGGCCTCCACCTCGAGGCCGGCCGGCTCGCCGACGCCGACCTCGTGCTCCAGGCGGCGGCGCACGCGGCAGCGCGCGAGCAGGGGCGTGACGATCCTGACTGGTTGATGGCGGCCGAATCGCTACCCACCTCGGAACCGCGCTGGCGCCATCTCTGTGAGACCCTCGCCCGACTCAGCGACGGCCTCGGGCGCGACGAGGCGAGCGTGCGGATGTGGCGCCGTTGCCTGCCGGAGCGCACGCTCGTGCAGCGGCTCGGCGGCACCTACTTCCCGGCCTGTTACCTGCTGTGCGACTTCGCCTGGGTGCTCGTCCGCCGGAGCGACTACACCGCGGCCGAGCGCGAACTCGAGCGTGCCTTGGCAATCCACGCCGAGCGCAAGGACGTACCGGCGGACGTCGCAGTAACGCGCCGCGCCCTGCTCGATCTCTACATCGTCTCCGATCAACCGGCGAAGGCGGCCGCCCAACGGCAGCTGCTCGGCAGGTGACCATGGACTCAGCCCCGAACGCCGACGCGATCATGGCGCAGTGCAAGGCGGCGGGCGGCCCATCGTTGGCGGAGCTGCTCGGCCGCTACCCGGGGCACGAGGAGAACGTCGCCCGGATCTGGTTCGCGGCACACGCCGTCGAGCCCGCGCCGGCGGCGCTCCGTTCCGCCGATCATCTCGGGCCCTACGAGCGGCTGCATCCGATCGGCAGCGGCGCCCAGGGCGAGGTGTTCCTGGCGCGCGACGTGCGTTTGCGGCGCACGGTGGTCTTGAAGGTCCTTTCCGGCACACCGACCCAGCACGCGATCGAACGCCTGCGACACGAGGCCGCGGCCCTCGCTCGCCTGCGGCACCCTGGGATCGCCGAGCTGCTCGACGCGGACTTCGACGCGCCGTCACCCTACCTGGTACTGCGTCACGTCGACGGCCTGATGTTGTCCGACGCGCGTTCGGCGACGACGTGTCCGGTGTCATTGTTCGCCTCGCCCGACGAGCCGGTGCCGCCGAGGAGCCTGCGCTGGTTCGAGCAGCTCGCACGCACCGTGCATGCGGCCCACGAAGCCGGCGTCGTGCACGCCGACCTGCACCCGGGCAACCTGATGGTCGCGACGCACGGCGCGCCGGTGGTGCTCGACTTCGGCACCGCCAAGGTCGAGGGGCTGGCCAGGATCACTCTGACCGGCCTGGCGCTCGGCAGCGCCCGCTTTGCCGCCCCGGAGGTGCTGCGCGGACGCCGCGCGGACCGCCGCAGCGACGTCTTCTCGCTCGGCGCCGTGATCGTCGACTGCCTCGGTCCGACGCCGAAAGCCGCGGACATGCAGGCGGCGCTGGCCGGGATCGCAAACCAGGCGCTGCGCGCAGTGCTGCAAAAGGCCGTAGCCGCCGACGCCGCGGACCGGTTCGCGACCGCGCTCGAACTCGCCGAGGAGCTGCATCGCCTGCGCCGCGGAGTGCCCGTACGCACGGGCCGTCCGGGCCCGTTCGCGCGCGCGCTGCGCTTCGCTGTCCGCAACCGCGTGGCGCTCGCTGCGGCGCTCGTGCTGACGGCCCTGTTGCTCGCGGCGCTGCAGACCTACTTCGACACGCTGCGGGCCCATCGCCAATCGGATGCCGCCTCCGAACGCGGTCGCGCGCTGATCGCCGGGCTCGCCGTCGAATTGGGAGCACAACATGTGACGGACATCGCGACCGGCGAAGGTGCGGGCGGTGATCTCGCGGGCGATGGCGAGCTGGCGGCAGGCATAGAACTCGAAGTCGGCCGGATCCTGCGGCGCGCCGGACGCTTCGACGCGGCGCAGGGACACATCGACGCCGGAGCACACACCGGCACCCCACTTGCCGACGCCAGCTTCGATCAGGCCATGCTCGCCTTCGACCGCGGCGCGCCGATCACGCCGCTCGAGGGCGCGGCAGCCCCGGTTCGCGACTTCGTCGCCGGGCTGCGCGCCCTGCAGCTCGGCCAGGTCGACGACGCGATGTGGTCGCTGCAGAGCGCCGTTCGGCGCGACGACTGGCCAGAGCCGTCTCTCCGCGCCGAGGCCCGGGTGTTGTCCGTCTGGCTCGCACTGGACGAGGGGCACGCCACGGCCGGGACGCTGCTCGCCGACCTGACGTCGATTGGCCCTTCCGTGTTCGACTCCTTGGCGAGGCTGTTGCGTGCCCGGGCGTCGCTCGGCCAGCCCGGGTGCGACGTCGGCGAGGCGCTGACGATGCTGCGTCGCGCCCGCGCCGACCTCGCCCGCAGTCTCGGTGACGGACACGTCTGGGTGCTGCGCGCCGAGCGCGCGGTGGCGATCGCGCTGGCCGCGAACGGGGAGCCGATGTTCGCCGAACGTGTCTGTGAGGGGCTGGCGCCGCGGCAGCTGGAACTGCACGGCGCGGCACACCCGGAGGTCGTGCGCACCCGCCTGCTGCAGTGGCGCTGCAAGCGGCAGGTGTCCGGCGCGGCGGCCGCAGCGGCCCTGGCCGAAGTGCTCGAGGCCACGCCGCGCACGGCTGCCAATCGACATCTGTTCGACGAGCTCCTCGACGCCGAAGCACAGGACGGTCGACCACTCGAGCAACCGTCTGCTGCTCGCCACCTCGATGCGCTCGCCGCCGCCTTCCGTCGGGCCGAGGACCGCACGCACGAGCTGTATCGCCAGTTCGAGGAGATGGCGCCGGCGGATCGGGGTGCGTTCATGCGGGACCTAGTCGCCCCACACCGCTTCGGAGTCGAGTTTCCGGCCCACACCGCGCTCGATCGCGCCAGGGAAGGCGAGGCCGGCAAGCAGCATCTCGAGGTGTTGTTGGGAGGCATCGTCGAGATGGCGACGGGCCATTGGGAACAGGAGGCGCTGCGCGTCGCCCGCTACGCGATGGCAATCGTACTGCACCACCGCGGCGAGGTGGATCCGACCTTGGCACGGCTGATCGAGTGCTGGTTCATCCGGCTCACTGCGGAGGAGCGTGGCCGCAGGGCCGGCGGCATTGCGGTGATTGCCGAATCGCAGGACCTGGTCATGGTGATGCGCATGGCGGTCGTCGACCTCCGCATCCTGTGCCGGGCGGACGATGAGCGCCTGCAGTCGGCGATGAAGGCGTTCGCCGACATGCTCGGCAATCAGGGTGGACCTGCCGACGCCGCCGAAGCGCTCGAGCTCTACGAGGCGCTGCGCGGCCTCCACCCCGACGACGCGGCGCACACGATCTGGTGTGCCGAGGCGGCCTTCTCCGCTGGCGACGCCGAACGCCTGAGCAGCTACCTGGTGCGGACCGAGCAGCTGCTCGGCGAACGACCGCCTGACCCGAACTACCTGTGGCTCCGTCTGGACGAGCTGCGGCTGGGACTCGGGCAGTTGCGATCGCCGGCCAAGGGAAGGTGATCGGTGAGCACGGGGTGCAGTTCAGGGCGGCATCACGATCGCCGTTCTGTCGGTCGAGCCGTCCACCGACGTTGGGCCCGGCGAGGACTCGCCGCCTTCGTCAGAGAAGGTCCGCCGGCGCCCCGAGGGTGCGCAGGCGCTGCCGCAACCGCTGCCAGCGCTTGTGGGCGGCGTCCACCGAGAGCCCCATGCGCCCGGCGACCTGCGTCACCGGACGCCCTTCCAGACCGAGCTGCACGAGCAGATTGCGATCGTCACCATCGAGGCCGTCGAGTTCGGCGAAGAACCGTTGGCGCACCTCTTCGCGGGCGATCCTGCGGGTCATGGTCGTGATCTCCTCGGCGACGTCGGCGCCAAGGCCGTCGGCCTTCACCGCGATCCGCTGCCTCCGACCGACCGCGCGCAGCACCTCGAGTACGACGTTGCGGGCGATCGCCAGCAGCCACGCGCGGGCATTGGTCACGCCATCGGTGCCGTCGTTGGACATCGCCCTCACCCAGACGTCCTGCATCAGGTCCTCGATCTCGAAGTCCTGCAGGGCGACCGGGCCGAGCCGGGACCGGAACCAGCAGTAGAGGAACATCGCCTCTTCCGCAAACCACGCCTGCAAGCGCTCCGCCCGGGTCTCGGTCATCCGGATGAGAGAGTAGCGTCCAGTGCGACGACGAGGAGTGGGGCAGGGCCGGATCGATGCCCCGGCGCCCCCGGAACCTGCCCCGACCCAGTGTTCTGCTCAGTTCGATCGGCCACGGCTTGTCCAGATCCGCCAGTTGCGGTCACTCGCCAGGTGAGCCGCCGAAGTCGCATCTCCGACCACGCAGGTGAACCCCTGCAAAGCGCATTGCCACTCGCCCAAAACCAACCTGCCTCAGGAGTTCCGATGTCTGCCTATCCTCCTCGTCGCTTCTCCCGCCAGTACCTGGCTGCAGCCCTTCTGTCCGGTGTCGCCGCCGCGCAAACGCAGCCCTGCCAGGTATGGCAGGACTTCCCTTCCGGTCCTGTGAGTCCGGGCTCTCGGGTCGGAGCCGCCATGGCCAGCGATTCCTGGCGCGGGGCCGTGATCCTGTTCGGCGGCGGCGGCGCTTTCCAGGGCAATACGATGATGTGGGACGGTCTGGTCTGGAGCCAGGCAGCCCCGAGTGGCTCAGGGCCGAACGCGCGGTCTTTCCACGACATGGTCTACGATCCCGTGCGCAGGAAGATCGTCCTGTTCGGTGGGCTGTCCTCCGGGTCCCCACTCGGCGATACCTGGGAATGGGACAGCGGTACCTGGAACGGTTCCGCCTGGAGCGCCGGAAGCTGGACACAGCTCACTCCGGTGTCGTCCCCGAGCCCCAGGTGGAAGCACAGCATGGCATGGGACACCAAGAACCAAAGGGTCATCCTGTTTGCCGGAGTCAACTCCGGCACGACGGCCTTCCGTGACATGTGGTCCTGGGATGGCTTGGACTGGACCCAGTCCGGGCTGCCAGCCACGTCGCTGCCTCCCGGGCGGATCGACGCCGCCATGGCTGGTGATCCACTGCACGAGACGATCGTCCTTGCAGGCGGCACCCTGGGTACCGGCGGCGCCCTGGGCGACACCTGGGAATGGGACGGTTCGGCGTGGACGCAGCTCAATACGCCCCTTCCCGGCGGCAGCTTGAAGGGCAAGCGCATGGTGTTCGACCACAATGCCGGACGGGTCCTGCTCTACCCGTACCAGCCCGAAGAGACCCAGTTCCTGGCCAACGGAACATGGCACCCGTACGCGAACAGCGGTGCGTTTCACTTCATACCCAGCTCCTACCCGGTGATGGCATTCGACCACGTCTCGTCGCGGAGCATGATCTACGGCGACAGCTTCCAGATACGGCACCTTGCCTGGGAATCCTGCTGCACCGATGCGGAGATGCCCGTCGACCCCACGGGACTCCCGGCCTACCCGCCCGACGTCGATCCCTCGACGATCGTCGACGACCCGACCTTCGAGCAGAATCACGGACTCGTCAGCGCACTCTACCCACAGCTGAACACGAGCCTCGACAACTGGCACTCACAGTTGCCATGCAATCCGAGCATTGGTGGTGAAGTTCCGGCCACCGCCAGCAATCCGCCGTGGTTGAACAACCCCTGCACCTACGTTTCGAATGACCCGCAACAGCCGATCCCCGGTCTCGAACTCGACAGCTCGACACCGGGCCAGGAGCAGGCCGAGGCCCAGGCGCTGCTCAACGCGATGTGCGGCTTCAGTTCGCAACAGATCGTCAGTCAGCTCGAGGCCTTCGAAGACCAGATCCTGCAGGACGTCAGTCTCGCTCCGCCGTTGCTGGTGACCAATCCGGCGGCATTGGCGCCCGTCACCGGCGCCCACTACTCGGTGCCGGATCGCTGTGTCGATGCGAACGACGACTACGTGTTCGGCGGCCAGGACATCGTCTTCATCCACGGCCTGCGCATGGACCCGCTGTTCGATGCGTTGGTCGGAACTCCGAACGGCCCGATTGCCAGCGCCGGCTGGACGTTGCCGAGCACGATCCCGGGGAACGGCAACAACCCCGAGTTCTACGCCAATGGCTACTGGAAGGCCGGAGCCGAGGCATACTGGCACGATCACATCAAGCGGTTCCTCACCGACAAGGGCAAGAAGAACCGCTACCTGATCGTGGCCTGGCCGTCGACGCAGCGGCTCGAGATCGGCGTGCAGGCGATCCTGACGCAGATCGGCGATGCCATGACTGGCGGCACCGGAGTGGTCGATCCGCTGCACCCGACCGGGCCGGCACCGACGAACTTCGGCCGACCCGGTTTCGTGATCGTCTCCCACTCGACCGGCGGCCCGATCAGCGACGTCGCGATGGAACGGGCCGCCTCGATCAACACCGGGCAGGCGGCGTTCATCGCCGAACACTGCACGGCACACGTCGCGCTCCACGGGGCCTTCGAGGGTTCGCGCATGGCCACGGCGGTGATCGCAGCGGCGGCCTATGCGAACCAGAACCTGCCGAGCTGGGTCTGCCCACTCGCGAAGTTCGGGGTCTTTGCACTCAACCAGACCACCAACATCAACACCTATCCGATCAGTTGCCCGTTCAACTTCTCGGTGGCGTGGAACAGCGTCCTGGTCGACCTCGTGCCATCGGTGATGAAGACCCGCTGGGGGCCGAAGATGGACAGCACGCCGATCCAGGTCCTCACCGTCGGCGGTGGCCACCCGAGCTACCTGGCGCCCTTCAAGTTCAGTCTGCACCTAGGCTTCGACGACGGCGTCGTCAACATGAACAGCCAGTTCGCGAACCCTGACAGCGTCACCGTCGGTCCATTCCACTTCCCATCCAATCCGAGCGGCTATCGGCCGGACCCGTTCGGGCTCCTGCAGAGCAAGGTGTTCGACATGGGTGTCCGTAGGACCGACCCGTTCCGCGCTGCCGGCTTCTACTTCGACCAGGTCCTGGATCCCCACCTGAACCCGCTGTTCCTCCTGCAGCATCCCTTCGGCGTCGCGTCGAGCCCGGTGGCGTGGCTCAGTCCGACCGGCATGAACCAGCCCGTGGGCAAGATCTTCGATCCACAGTTCGACCCGCGCTCCTATCGCCCGAAGCACTACTCGCTGCTGCTGAGCACGGCCGACCACTTTGCCGACATGGGCGCGTCCCGCTACGACGATCCGGTCACCGAGAACGGTTGGCCGGCGGCTTCGACCGGGCTAAGGGACAACTACCGACCGACCTTCGGCGAGGTGAACTGCGAGGAGGTCAGCGTGCGGCGCAACCCTGAACTCTACGTCCCCTTCGCCAACGCCGCCTACCCTTCGCTGTCGCAGCCGCTGCTGAGCGGTCCGCCACCGGTCGTGCAGATCACGAAGGGGCGTCTGATCACGTTCAAACGCATCAACCGCTGGTTGCCACCGGGGTGGCGCATCGCGCCCTTCTGGCTCTGGCGCCGCGACTACACGCTGGTCGACCAATACAAGCAGAAGCACGAGTGCGACTACGTCTACGACTGGGTGCTGCCGCAGCGCATGTTCGACTGCCCGATGTCGCCGGCAGTCTGCAACACCTTCGGCCTCGGTTGCCTGGGCTCGAGCGGCGTGCTGACGGCGACGCCGGTCGGCCTGCCGCAGCTCGGTTCCTCGATGCAGGTGGTACTCAGCAACATGAACTCCCTCAGCATCGGCTTCGTGGGGATCGGGTTAAGTCAGATCCCGCCCTTCGACCTGGCTGCGTTGGGCATGCCCGGGTGCTACTGGTATCTGAACCACCTGGCCACGGTGTTCGTGATCGGCTCCGGTGGAACAGCCTCCTTCGTCCAGCCGATCCCGAACAGCCCAGCCTTCGTTGGCCTGCCACTCCGCTTCCAGGGCATTGGATTCGATCCGGTCACGAACACCCTCGGCTGGATCACAAGCAACGGCATCGCCTGCACGGTCGGCGTCTGATACCAGCGGCCGCAGGGTCGGCTAGCTGGTCAATGTCGACGCCGGCAGTGCTGCTGATGAAGTAGCGACCGCGACCGGGATTTCGGAAGAACCGTTCCGCCGGCCGCCGCCGCTGCCGGTTCGCAAGGCACCTGAAACCTGAAGGTGCCAACAATGCGAACCGTCCCCAGCGCTCTCCTCTTCGCCCTCACCTCGACGCTCATCCTCGGCCTGCCTACCGCCGCGCCGGCCCAGACCTGGTCGACCCCGACCGCGATCGGGACCAACGAGGTCCGGGCCGTGCAACACCATCGCGATGGCAGCGTGCACGTCATCTCGCGATCGGGCCTCGGCTTCAACACGCCGCAGCTGTTCCACAGCTGGCGCCGGGCCGGTGGCGCCTTCACGCCGGCCATCGCCCTGACCGGGCTCGGCGAACCGACCCAGGCCGCCGAGCTGCCGCTTTTCGACGGGCAGCAGTTCTTCCAGCTCGACGCCGCCGGTCGCGCCCACCTCGTCTTCTCGAAGATGGTCGCCGGCAACCGCCGGCTGTGGCACATGGTGTTCGACCCGCAGCTGCAGTTCTGGAGCGCGCCGTTCCCGGTGACTCCGGCCGGCAGCGCCCCGACCGCGGCGGCGATGCAGTTCGACAGCCGCGGCAACCTGCACCTGCTGTGGACCGCGATTCCCGGACTCGGCGCGGTCCAGCTCTACCACGCCGAACGTCCGGTCGGCGGCAGCTGGGGGCAGCCGACCCTGCTCAGCACGCCAGGCTCACCGCTGCAGGGTGCGACCGCGTGCCGCCATCCGGCGAGCTCGTTCGTGATCGAGGCCGGTGGCGGTCTGCACGTCTTCTTCGAGCAGGTCGCGCAGGGCGGTGTGGTCGCCCAGGTGTTCCACCGCCGGCTGCCGATCGGCCTGCCGTTCGCGAGCTGGTCGAACCCGGTCCAGGTCAGCGGGCAGGGACAGGCGGCGACGGCGGTCGCGAGCGAGATCGACGGCGCCGGTGGCCTGCACCTGTTGTGGCGGGCGATCCCCGGGATCGGGGCACCGCAGCTGTGGCAGTCGCGATGCGCGGCGGGAACCTCGGCATGGACCCCGGCCCTGCTGCTCAGCGACCCGGGCACGCCGAACATGGGCGCCACGGTGCACTGGGCGCGTGATTGCGTCGCCACCGACAGCGGCGGCGACGTCCACGTCGTGTTCGACCAGGTGCCCGGCATCGGTGGCCGCCGCGTGTATCAGCAGACCTACGACACCGGCACGAACACCTGGTCGGGCGCGGTGGCGATGACGCCGGCGGGCACCACGCACGTGCTCGAGGGCATGGTGATCGACCACGCCGACCGGGTCCACGTGCTCAGCCGCAGCGCCGCGCAGCTCTACCACAGCATGCAGTGGGCCGCCGGCCCGATCGCGCCGACCGTGCTGCTCAGCACGCCCGGCGCGCCGAACTTCGGCGCCGACCTGCCCTGGATGCGCGACGTCACCGCGCTGCACGTGGCGCCGAACGGTCGGCTGCACGTGCTGTTCGAACAGGTGCCGACCGCGCTCGGCGTTGCCCGCATCTGGCATTCGACGCTCGATCCGGTCGCCGGCGGGATCCCGACTTGGTCACAGCCGGTCGACGTCAGCGGCGCGTTGAACAGCGCGGCCCGGATCTACGAGACGCACCTCGACCAACGCGGCGAGATGCACGTCGTTTTCGGGGCAACGGCGGCCATAGGCGCGCGCGAACAACTGTTCCATGCGCGATCGGACCGCGGCGGAAGCTGGGCCGCCGCCACAATCGTCTCGACGATCGGCAACCCGACCTACCAGGCGCGCATCCCGCTGGTGCCCTGGCTCGTGACCTGGCAGGACCCGCAGATGACCGGCATCGACTACGACTTCCTGTCCGACAACGAGGCCGGCAGCGTCGACCTCGTGTTCACGCAGCGGCCGAGCTTCCCCGCCTCGGAGACCGTGTACCACGCCACCCTCGACCGCTTCACATTGTCGGTGACGACCACGGCGCCCGGCACCGGCGATCTGCTCGCCCGGATCGAGAACGTGCCGGCGAGCGCGCGCGAAGGCTTCGTCTTCCTGTCGCTCGCCACCGATCGGCCGCTCGGCAGCGGCTCGTTCTACGGCCTCGAACCGGACCTGCTGACCGGCAGTTCGCTGGCGACGCCGGCCATGCCCGGCAACCCGATGCACTGGATCTGGCCGGTCCAGGCCCCGCTGTTCCCCGCCGCGCCGTTCGCGCTGCCGCCCGGCAGCATGCCGCTGCCAGCGGGGACGACGGTCGACTTCCTGGCCCTGACGATGGGCCCCGGCGGCTTCAAGGCGTCGAACGTCCACCGCACGACCTTCTGAGCATCGCCCGCCCGTAAGGCGCCAGCCACGCGGCCGGAACGCATCGGGTAGATTCCTCGGATTCTCGTAGCGGCTGGCGCCCCCCACGGGAAGGCGCGCGAACATGCTGAATCGGCTCGGACTCCCTGATCGCCTGCTGCGCCGCTACAGCAGGACCGGCGACCCGCGCCTGCTCGGCCGGCTGTTCGACAGGACGGCGCCCGAGCTGCTGCGGGTGGCGCTGTGGCTGTGCCGCAACCGCGATGACGCCGAGGACCTGCTGCAGCGCACGTTCGTGACCGTGATCGAGGTGCGGGAGCGCTATGACAGCAAGCGCCGCGCGCTGCCGTGGCTGTGCGGCATCCTCGGCAACCATGCCCGCAAGCTGCACGCCAGACGTGACCGCGGCCGCCTCTGCGCGACCGATCCGGTGCGCGAACGCGACCCGTCGGACGAGGCCGCCGTGGTCGAGTTCCACGAGATCCTGGCGCGGCTGCGCGGCGATGTCGGCGAGCCCTACAGCGAGGTGCTCGATCTCCACCTCGGCCGCGGCCTCGATGCCGGCGAGATCGCGACCCTGCTCGATCGACCGGCGAGCACGGTGCGAACACAGCTGGCGCGCGGCATGGATCGGCTGCGCCGGCGCCTGCCGCGCGGCCTGATCGCCGGCATCGCGCCGGCCCTGGTGCTGTCGACGGCGGCGACGGCGGCCTTGCTGTCGGCGGCCCGCGCGGTCGTGATGCAGG
>JAGQRA010000653.1 GCA_020425885.1 Planctomycetota bacterium
CGAAGAGGTGAAGCGACCGACCTGGGGGCCCGAGACCGTGCTCGACATGGCGCGCGACGTCGCCGAGCCATTCGCCGAGCGCTGGCGGACCATGCGGCCCGATCTCGACATCGGCTGGTTGCGCCGGTCGCCGCCGCCGCCGCCGCTGCCGCCGGCACTCGATCGACCGCTGCTGCCGCAACGCGACTGGACGCTCAACTACTACGTGCTCAACGAGGTCGCGCTGCGCTCGCCGATGGCGCAGGCCCTGATCCGCGATCCGTCGCTGACGTTGCCCGCGGAGTTCACCGTCTTCACACCACCCGGAGGGCTGCCGGCGCCTCACTATCGCTACCCGGCATCCTGCACGTTGCCGACCGGCATGATCACCAATGCGTTCGGCTTCCGCGGCCGCGAGATCGCCGTCGACAAGCCGGCCAGGACCGTGCGGATCGCGTTCGTCGGCGCCTCGACCACGGTCGAGGCCCATTGGCTGCCGCACACCGCCGCCGATCTGATCGAGCACTGGCTCGACCTCTGGGCCGAGCGGCGTGGGCTCGACGTGCGCTTCGAGGCGATCAACGCCGCGCGCGAGGCGATCCGTTCGTACGACATCCGTGCCATCGTGCAGTACGAGGTGATGCCGCTCGCGATCGACTACCTCGTCTACTACGAGGGGGCCAATCAGTTCCAGCCGGTGACCTTGCAGAAGCACATCGCGGTCGACGGTGACTACGAGCTGGCTTCGCCGCCGCCGGGTGTGGTCGGCACCTACGACGACACCGACAACGCGGACACGACCTGGCTCGACGGCCTGGCCTCGTACCTGGCGATGGCGCGCTATCTGCGCACCGCACTGGCCGGCAGCGAGCCGCTGCCCGAGCCCGACAAGCCGACGCAGCGGATCACGCTGGCGCCGGAGCTGATGGCGGATCCGTTTCCGCTGGCGCGCGCCGGCGAGGTGCTCGAATGCGCGGCGATCGCCGCCGACCTCGACGCGATCCGCACCGTCGTCGAGGCCGGCCGCGCGAAGATGGTGCTGTCGACGTTCTGGTGGTTCGCCCAGGACGGCATGGTGCTCGACCCGGTCTGGGCGAAGAACGTTCATGTCCATCTCAACCGCGCCTACTGGCCGTTCCGCTACGCCTCGATCCGTCAGCTCGCCGACCTGCAGAACCGCTTCTTCACCGCCTGGGCCACGGCGCGCGGCGTCGACCTGCTCGATGTCGGCGGGCTGCTGCCACAGCACGAACAGCTGGCGATCGACGCGATCCACCACAACGAGATCGGCGTGCGGCTCAAGGCATGGATCATGTTCGCCGGCCTGACGCGCATCCTCGATCGCGACCTCGCCGCCGGCGCGATCCCGGTGCCCGACGACCGGCACGACGAACATCACCCCAATATCGGGCCCGTGCATACCCTGACGCACGAGGACCTGGGGTTGCCGAAGTAGCATGCGGGGGAGTCGGGTCGTAACGATTTCGAGTCGCGCTGGCCGGTGCGTTCGCCGGGACCGTGGGACGCCGTAAGCTCCGGCCCGCTCGCGCCACCGCGGCGCTACTCCTTCCCCCCGATGACCGGAGAACCCGTGAACCTGCTGACCAGACCGAGCTTCGCGCTCCTCCCGCTGGCAGCCCTGCTCGTACCCGAGCTGGCTGCCCAGAACACCTACGATCAAGAGAAGATGGCGGCCAGCTACGCCGAGATGCAGACCCACCCGTGGTACACGGGGGGCGGCTGGATCACCGACTTCGATGTGGCCAAGGCCGAGGCCGCCAAGACCGGCAAGCCGATCTTCGCCTACTTCACCCGAACCTACGCCCCTTGAGGCCCGTGCAAGGCGCTGGAGGACCGTGTGTTCTCCAAGAAGGACTTCCAGGTCTGGGGCAAGCAGAACGCGGTTCTGTTCGCGGCCGTGATGACCAAGATCGATGGCCGCAAGGACGATGATCTGCTGCGCACCTACGGTTTCCGCGGCTTCCCGTCGATGGCGATCCTCGACGCCGACGGCGCGGCGATCACCAAGAAGGTGCCGCGCGATCTCTATTCGATGCGCAACATCGTCGCCGCGGCGCCGACCTACGTGAAGCTCAAGGCCGAGGTCGACGCCGGCACCGACGTCGACAAGGGGCAGTGGCTGATGGCCCAGCTGGGCATGGGCGAGCTCGGCGCGGCCGAGGCCAGGGAGCAGCTCGCCGGCGCCGATCTCGACGACGCGACGCGGGCCACGGCCGAGCAGATGTTGTTCGTGGTCGAGATGCAGGAGCTGTCCGGGACCCTGCGCGGCCGTGACGTCTCCGCCGAGGCCAAGACGGCGGCGTGCGCCGCGGTCTACGAGGCGTTCAAGGCCGGCAAGCGTCTGCCGGAAGGGGCGGCGCCGGAGCAGTTCGTCGATGACATGCTGATCGAGGCGGCGAAGGACAACAGCGACGGCGAGGCGTTCTTCTTCGCCTACGAACGCGTCAAGGCCCGTTTCCTCGAGCGCATCGAGATGATGAAGGACTATCTGCCGCGCTATCGCGAGGACATCGAGAAACTCGAGGGCGACGACCAGAAGGTCGAGCGCGCGAAGTCGGCGTTGAAGCGGGTCGGCGAGTTCATCGCCGATGCCGAGAAGCAGGTCGCCGAACTCGATGCTCTGGCGAAGAAGCTGAAGAAGTAGGCCGATCCGGCCGGGCCGGCGGTGCCGCCCCGCGATACCGCTCCTCGGGGCGGTGCTGCCTCCGACCGACTACGAGCTGCTCTGCTGCCGGCGCCACGTCAGCGCGACCAGCCAGAACGCGAAGCAGATCGCCCTGAAGTCACAGTCGTCATGCTCGATCGTGATCATCGCGCGCCGGGTGAACGCGTGCTCCGGGGCGAGGGTCGCGATCGGCCCGTCACCGGCCCGCAGGTGGAAGGTGCGGCCGAACGCCGAGGCCGCCTCGAGCACGAACGAGCCCGCCAGGCCGTCGAGTTCGAAGGTCCGGGTGAACGCGCTGGGTTTGGCGGCCGAGAGGATCACCGAACTCCCTTCCTCGAGCGTCCACCGCCCGCTCATGACGCCATGTTTGCGGACCTCGTAGCCGGCGCCGTCGGCGACGATCCGGCCCTGTTCGCTCATGGCATTGAAGTCGAGCCGTCCCCGGTGGCCGTCGCCATCGAGGTCGTAGTTCCACGAACAGATGCCGCGCGGCCTACAGTGGATCATGCCGATCCTCCCGTTGTTCTGCGGGCTCGTCGTCGTCGGCAGCGCCCCTGGTCACGGCCCACTCCGGGTACGGCGCGGCGCTGCCGCGCATCGCGCGCCACAGGATCCGGTTGAGGGCATCCTCGGGCGCCCGGTCGATGTGGGCGAAGTCGAAGGTCGCGGACAGCTCGGCATCGGCGCGCAGCTGTGGGTCGGCGATGGCGGTCGAGCCCGGATTGAGCTGATCGAGCGGCACGTTGTTCGGCAACGCCACGAACGGCGTCGGGTCGGCGGCCTCGGTGAAGCAGTCGAACATCGGTTCGGCGCTGGCGTCGAAGACGTTCATCGGCGGGATGCCGAGGATCTGCTCGATCGTGCGCAGCACGCTGGTGGTGTTGTACTGGCTCGAGACGACGGCGCCGCGGCGCGCGAACGGGCTGGCGAGGAAGCACGTCGTGCGGTAACCGCTGACGTGATCCCAGCCGGCCTGCGGGTCGTCCTCGATGCCGAAGATCGCCATCTCCGGCCAGAAGCTCGAGTGCGACAGCGCCTCGACGATGCGGCCGAAGGCGAGATCGCCATCGGCGAGGCAGGCCGCCGGGGTCGGACAGTTCTTGCTGGTGCCGCTGGTGTGGTCGTTCGGCAGGCAGATCAGCACGAGCTGCGGGAACTCGCCCTTGCGCTCGAACTCGGCCAGCTCGCGGATCACGAAGTCGGCGCGGAACTGATCGGGGACCGACATGTCCCAGCCGACGTAGCCGGATGGCGTGTACGGTCCGAGCGAGCGCACGCTCGGCTCGCAGCCGAAGACGACGTCGTCGTTGTCGCCGCGCCAGGCGCGGTAGCAGGCCATGAAGTCCGGTCGGCCCTCCCGTCCCGGATCGCGCCAGTGCACCGCGGGGGCGCAGAACTCGCCGTAGTTGCGCAGGCTGATGCCGTGGGCGATGGCGTGGTCCCAGAGGAAGCCGGCCGGCGAGTACGACAGCGCATCGGCTTCGTCCTCGCCCATGCCGTCGGGATAGCTGCGCGGCCAGCCGGCGAAGCTCTTTTCGAGGTAGTCGCTGGCGAACGCGGCCGTGCTCCACTGGTGGCCGTCGGCCGACAGGATGCCGGCGCAATAGGTGTTGTCGAGCAACACGAACTGCCGCGCCAGCGCGTGCTGGTTGGGCGTGACGCGTTCGCCGAAGACGCAGAGTCCGGGATCGCCGTTGCCGATCTCGAGGTCGCCGAGGACCTGGTCGTAGGTGCGGTTCTCCTTGATGACGTAGACGACGTGGCGGATGCGGCTCGGTTCGCCGATGCGCTCGGGGATGACGCGCGCAGGCTGACCGGAACGGGGCGGCAGCAATGAGTGCTCGATCGCGGCGCGGCGCAGGTTGAGGTCGACCCGGAGCGACAGCGCGGCCAGTTCGTCGTCGCCGGGCACCGGCACAAGCGACACCGAACCGTGGTACTGATGCGAGTTGAACTCGGGCTCGCCGTTGCCCTTGCGCGGGCGGCCGTGGCCCAGCCCCTTGACGTTCGTCACCGCCAGCCGATTGCGGCCGGCATCGAACAGCAGCGCCGACGGATACCAGCCGACCGGCACCAGGCCGAGCAGCTCGCGGTCGTCGAGTTCGAACACGGCGATCGCGTTCATGGTGCCGTTGGCGACGAACAGCAGCTCGCCGTCGGCCGAGAAGCACAAGGCGTTCGGCGAGGCCTGCAGCAGGTCGCTCGGCTTGGCGCGGGCGCACAGCACGTCGATGACCTTGCCATCGCGATCGAGCAGCGTGACGGTGTCGCTGCCGGCATTGGCGCAGGCGACGAAGGTCGAGCCCGGGTCGACGGCCAGGTCGCTGGCGTGCAGTCCGGTGATCGTCTCGGCGACGAGCTCGCCGGTGGCGAGATCGAGGACGCTGACCGAGCCCTCGCTGGCGATGTCGCGCACCGGGTCGACGCGCACGACGGTGCCGCGCCCGGCCGGCCCGATGAGGTCGCCGGTCGCTGGACGACGGCCGCCCTGGTTGCTGACGAACGCGCGTTGCCCGAGCAGCACGACGTCGAACGGCGCGACGCCGACGGCGAAGGTGCGCAGCACTTCGCCGTTGCCGGTGTCGAGCTCGAACAGCTGATCGGACAGATTGCCGCAGACGTAGAGCCGGGACCCGTCCGCCGACAGCGACAGTCCGCTCGGGATCTCGGCGTTGCGCCGCGGCGCCATGGCGGGCGGCAACGGCAGGGTGTGCGATGGCTTGACCGCGCCGGTCTCGGCGACGGCGAAGACCTTGATCGAGCCGCGGACCGAACTCATGTAGATCGTGCGGCCGTCGGCGGCGACGACCAGACCGGTGTAGCTGAGCTGGCCGTCGCGGTCGGGCCGCAGCTCCTTCTGGTTCGGATCGTGAACGGGCACCGTCTGCTCGTCATTCGGCAGCGCGACCCGTTGCGCGATCGCGCCGGTCTCGGCATCGAGGACGAGCAGTTCGCTGGTCTTGCCCGAGACGTAGAGATGACGGCCGTCGGGCGATCGCGCGATCGCCTGCGGTCGCAGGCCGGGCAGATCGACGAACGTGCCGTGCGGAGGCAGCAGCTGGTTGACCGGCGTCATCTGGCTGCCGTCATCGCGGCGACCGACCATGCCTTGCGGCGGCGCCGGACGCACCGGCTCCGGCACGTGGCAGGCGGCGGCGAGCAGCGGCAGGGTCAGCAGGCAGTTCCGCAGAGTGAGCAACGGGGGCACGCGCATCGCCGCATCGTGCGCGACGGGCGGGTGCGGCTCCAGTACGGGTCGGGTTCTCGGCGCGCGGTTCGGACGTCGCGTCAGCCCTGGCGCGGATGGGCGAGGAGGACCAGTTGATGCGGGTGATGCGATCGGACACGTCGGACAAGCGCATGTGAAAGCCTTCGGCCGGTAATGGCGTAGCGAGGGGGAAC
>JAGQRA010000654.1 GCA_020425885.1 Planctomycetota bacterium
CCGTTGCTGGTCGCACCGGAGGTCACCGCCAGCGGCGCCCTGACCACCGACTTCGCCTGGACCGGCACCATGGCCGACGGCAGCACGCACTCATGGCCGCTCGGCGGCGTCAGCACGCAGGTCATCGCGGGGCGCCCGTACCTCACGGGCTTCGACTGGGTGTCCGCAAACACAAGGCCGTTGACCAACAGCTATCGCCTCTACGGCATCTCGGGCGTGCTGAAGGTGCCCTACCCGGACTATCCCCGGGGCCTGAAGCCCGGCGACCAGTTCCGCATCCTGTTCGTCACCGACTCGACTCGGGACGCGACCTCGTCCAACATCAACGACTACGACGCGTTCGTCACGGCCGACGCGCAGGGCGTTCCGGAGCTGTCCAGCTTCCGCACCAACTGGCGCGCGGTGGCGAGCACGCTGTCGGTCTCGGCGAAGGTGCACACCGAGACGGACGGTATCGGCGTGCCAATCTACCGTCCCGATGGGACCCGGGTCGCGAACGACAACACCAGCCTCTACGGATGGGGCGCCACGCTGCTCGCGCCGCCGAACGTCACTGCCAGCGGTGCCGTGACGTCGGCTACCAGGGTTTGGACAGGCACCAACTACAGTGGCGCAACTGGCCTTCCAATGAACTACTCGGGCGGATTGGTGCATGCGGGGAATCCGCATGTGGTCAACTACAACTGGATCGTCGACTACTACTACGCACTGTCGTCCAACCGCCCGCTCTACGGCATCTCCGACGTCATCACCGTTCCCGAGCCGAAGCACCCACAGGACCTGCAGCCGGGTCAGCGATACCGCGTGCTCTTCGTCACCGACGGCAGGCGCGACGCGACCTCGGCGAACATCACCGACTACGACGACTTCGTCCGCGCCGACGCCGATGCCGTGCCGGCGATGCGTCTCTACGACACCGAGTGGCGCGCGGTCGCGAGCACGCCGTCGGTGTCGGCCCGGGTGCACACCGGCACCGACCCCAGTGTCGGCGGAGTGCCGATCTACCGCCCCGATGGGACGCCCGTCGCGAACGACTACAGAAACCTCTGGGGAGGGCCCGGAGCCGCTGGCGCGCTCCAGGCACTGCCGAACGTCACCCCCAGCGGCGCGGTGACGTCCGCTTCCCGCGTCTGGTCCGGCACCCACCACAGTGGCATCGCCAGCTATCCGCTCGGCGGTTCCAGCGGCAACGCCACATCGGGGGACCCGAATGCGCCCAACTTCAGTTGGATCCTCGCCAACGTCCTGCCGCAGACGGGCAGCCAACCGCTCTACGGCATCTCGGAGGTCCTCTTCGTGCCCTTCCCGGCCGAGATCGGCACGAGCTGCGGCAGCGCGACGCTGAGCCGCGACACGCTGCCTGTGCTCGGGACCTCGTTCCTGTGCACGCTGAGCGGCGTGCCGACGAACGGCATCGGCGCCGTGCTCGTCGACCTCGGCCTGCCGACCGCCGGCACCCCGCAGCCAACGCCGCCGTTCGCGGTCGGGTGCATGTCCTACCTCGCGTCGTCCTTGACGCTCGGCATCACGCTGCTGCCAAGCCGCCAGTTCGCGGTCGCGATCCCGAACGACACCGCCTACGTCGGCCTGCCGATCGCGATGCAGGGTGCGGCGATCGATCTCTCGAGCGGCGAGGTCACCTCGACCAACGCCATCGCGGCGCGGGTGCGCGACTGACACGGCGCCACCCGGCACTACCTCGGGCCACCGGCCGCCGACCTCGGCGGCCGTTTTCGTGAATGCGGTGTTTCGCCGGGCTGCCGTCTGGCGTGAACGGCGCAGACCCGAAACGGAGAACCGAAGATGACCCTGAAGACCCTGCTCGCGGCAGCCCTTGTCGCTTCCACTGCCCTCGCCCAGGGGCTGAACTACCCGGCCGGCCTGCAGCCCGGCGACGAATACCGCGTCCTGTTCGTGACCGACTCGACCCGCGACGCCGTTGCGACCGACATCAGCACCTACGACGCGTTCGTGACCGCGGACGCCACCGCGGTGCCGTTCCTGGCCTCACTGAACACCAGCTGGCGCGCCGTCGGCAGCACGGCGGCGGTCTCGGCGCGGGACCACA
>JAGQRA010000655.1 GCA_020425885.1 Planctomycetota bacterium
CAGCTGCCGGCCGACGGCAGCCTGGAAGCCGCGGCGGCGCTGGACGGGCCGGTCGGCGAGCGGGCGCGCTACCTGCAGGCGCAGGTGGCCCGGCTGGCGGCCGATGGCATCCCGGCCGACGCGATGCTGCGCGGCGGCAAGGTCGAGGCGGCCATCCGCGGGGCGGCCGAGGCCATCGACGCCGCCTGCATCGTCCTCAGCTCGCACGGCCGCAGCGGCCTGGCCGGCTTCCTCCTCGGCCGCAACACGCGCGACGTGATCCAGCAGGCGCGCCGGCCGGTGGTGGTGGTCCGCCCCAACGCCGACGGCAGCCTGTCCGACCCGCGCCTGGACACGCTGGTGGTCTCGCTGGACGGCTCGACCACGGCCGAATCGACGCTGCCCTTCGCCCGCCTCCTGGCGCGGCTGCACGATGCCGAGATCGTCCTGCTGACGGTGCTCGAGATCCCGCGCGCCGAGGACTTCGGCCTGCTGGCCGACGCGGTGGCCGCCCTGCGGGCCCGGGCCGAGGCCGGCGCGCGCGCCTACCTGGAAGGCATCGCCGGCGCCCTGACGGCCGAGGGCCTGCGCGCCCGCATCCGCATCCGCGCCATGCACCCGGCCCGGGCGATCATCGCCGAGATGGGCGCCACCGACGAACGCGGCCTGGCCATGCTCAGCTCGCACGGCCGCACCGGCCTGGTGAGCGCGCTGATCGGCAACGTGGCCGGCCAGGTGGTGACCCACACCGCCGGCGAGGTCTTCCTGGTGCCGGACATGGCGCGGGGGGCCAGCGCGATGGATGGGGGGCCAGCGGGAGCCGGTGAGGGATCGGCGAAGGTGTGACGCGGCCGCAACCGAATCGGCAGGCCATCCACTGACCCACGACACGGACCCGATGCTCGCCGAAGTGGCGACCACCGGGTCCGTGTGTCGTGCTGGGCTTGGGAATGCGGTCAGTTCTTGTGGATCTTGATGTTCCCGCCCCCCAGCGCGGTGCAGGGATCGGCGTCGTCGCCGCTGCTGCCGCAGTGGTTGTCGTAGATCACGCCGTCGCCGGCGTCCTTGTCCCAGATCTTGATGCGGAAGAGGTCCTCGTCGGTGCTGTTGGTGTTGGCGGCGTCGATGGCCGTGACCATGAAGCCGTAGTTGCCGCCGCCGTTGACCGTGCCGGTGCCCTTGTAGGTGGCCTTGTGCCCGGAGCCGCTGACGACGAGCCACATGTAGTCGCCGTTGGACTGGAAGCGCAGGTCGCCGGCCTTGAAGTGGAACTCGGTGTTGCCCTCCGGCTGGGTCTTGCCCGGCTTGTACTTGGCCACGAAGCCGAAGGTGGCCTTGCCGGTCAGGTCGGGATCGGCGGTGAAGGCACCGGCCGGCGAGTCGATCCAGCCGCCGCCGGTGACGAAGCCGCCGTCGGGGTCGTAGACGACGACGTATTGGTAGCTGGCCGTGGCCAGATTCTCGATACCGTCCGGATCTGGAGCAACCAGACGGATTGACACGGTATAGACACCGGCCTCACTGTACGCATGGCTGCCGGACACGGAGTTTGCGCCTTGATCGACGACGCCTGTGTCGACCGTGCCATCGCCCCAGTCCCATGTGGCGGCATGGTCGTCGCCATCATTGGCATCACTGAAGCCAACCGCTGCCTGAATCACCGATCCCACCAGAACTGGCTCGAGGACGGTCGATATCACGTCGAGTTGTGGCGGTGCGTCACAAGCGTCGCCGGCGCCGTCTCCATCCGCATCGGCTTGATCGGCGTTGGCCGACACGGGGCAGTTGTCACTTTCATCGGCGACACCATCATTGTCATCGTCGGTATCGATGCAGTCCGGGAGTCCGTCGTTGTCAGTGTCGCTGGCCGTTTCGTGCGGGTCGAGCGGATTGGATCCGCACAGGACCTCGGCGCCGTCGCTCGCACCGTCATCATCCGAGTCGTAGTCTCGTGGATCGGTGCCGAATGTTCTGACTTCGATGCCGTCGCTCAAGCCGTCGCCATCCGTATCCTCGGCATCCGGGTCGGTACCCAGAATGAGTTCGTTCGAATCGGACAACAGGTCCCCGTCGGCATCGGGCTCGACTCGGATCTTTGCTGCGAAGCCGTCAGCCTGCGATCCGGTGAACGCGCGAATCGGGTCTCCCCAGGTCCACCCGCTCGATCCAGATACGAACACATTCCCCAAAACGTCGACCGTGGCTCCAAATGCCTGATCATCGGACCATGATTCGGGCTCATCGGCGCCGAGAAAGCTGTTCCAGACAAGTTGACCATTCTGATCGACACCGGATACGAAGGCCTCCAGGCCCTCATTACCGGCATCGAAGGGGCGATCTGGGCTGCCCCATGTTTCCTCGCTTCGACCGGCAACCACCGGGCCCCGCACCGCGTCCAGGTCGATGGCCGTGCCTTGGTCGTTGGCAGCCCCGCCGAGGAACGAGTTCCAGATCAACTCGCCATCGGCTGTCAACCTCAGGATCGTGCCATCCGAACCGCCTTGATAGGCGCTGACCGGATCGCCCCACGAGGCTGTGCTGATACCCGTTGCGTAGGCATCTCCGTTCGTGTCGATCACGACGTCGGTCAGGCGATCGCTGCCGATACCCCCGGCGAAGGTCGTCCACTGGCTCGTTCCATCCGCATCCACAACCGCTACGAAACCGTCGTTTCCGGCAACGTAGGGTTGGATCGGCAGTCCCCATTCGGTACTGCTATAGCCCACGATAGCGACGCTCCCATCGCGCGCCGCAACACCAAGACCATTGTCGCTACCTGCACCTCCGATGTAGGTGTACCACTCGACGGTGCCGTTCGAGTCGAGTCGGGCCGCGAACGCGTCACGGCTGCCGCCCGCATTCTCGGCGAGGGGTGCCAGGACGAGGTTGTCATCTGCGTCCCACGGGCCGAAGTAGTAGCCGGAGCTGCTGCCTGCAACAAACAGGCTACCGTCTTCCATTCGAGCGATTGCATCACCGGTATCGCTGGCGTTGCTGCCGAGGAAGGTGTTCCAGAGCAGCTCACCGGATGCACCCACGGCGGCCACGAAGGCATCGTTGTTGAACGACTTGGCCCAAATCGGGCTTCCCCAGTTCGCCGTCGCCACAAGCCCGCCACTCGTCCCGACCACGTAGACTACTTCTGACACTGGGTCGATTGCCACTCCGTTGGCCAGGTCGGTTCCGGTACCACCGAGAAACGTGTTCCAGATCAGTTCGCCTCGCGGAGTCAACTTGGCAACGAAGGCATCCGTGCCGGTAGCCTGATGGGGCCGAATCGGCGTGCCCCAGGTGGCGCTACTGTTGCCAACTACGTACACATTGCCGCTGGCATCCGTGGCGATGTCACTGGATTGATCGAGGCTTGCGCTTCCCTGAAATGTGTTCCAA
>JAGQRA010000656.1 GCA_020425885.1 Planctomycetota bacterium
GATCGCGCCACCGCGGCGCCGCTCGATCCGTGGCTGCGACTTCGGCGCGGGCTCGTCGGTCTTCGGGGCGGGCTTCGCCGCGGCCGGTTTCTTCGCCACGGCCGACATCTGAACCCCCTTGCGCACGAACCCGACCTTGACCTCGGCGCCGGCTTCGGTCCGCGACAGCGCCCGCCGCACGTCGGCCGGCGAGCCGACCGCGGCATCGCCGATCCGGGTCACGATGTCACCGGCCCTCAGCTGCAGGCTGGCCGCGAGCGAACCGTCCTGCACCGACTCGACCCACAGGCCGGTGCCGGCCTCGAGTTCGAGATACTCGCGCACGCCGGCCGGGATCTCGTCGCGGATGAAGATGCCGAGCCGCTCGCTGTCAGGCACCGGCTGACTCGCATCCTCGACCGCCGACCTCGGATCGAGTCCGCGCTGGTCAAGCGGAGCCCACCGCAGTCCGTTCGGGTCGGGGAACTGGAACGGCGACCGGATCGAACCGGGATCGAGCTGGAACGTCCACGGACTCGCGGCATCGAAACCCATGCCGTGCTCCTTCAGCAGGTCGCCGTACTGCTCCTGGAAGGTCTTCATGTCGGGCGCCTCGTAGACCTTGGTCTCGGTCTCGCCCTTGTCGTTCTGCTCCTGCACCTCGACGCGAACGCCGTTGGGGCCGATCTGCATGCTCATGCCCTGCGACACGCCGTTCTTCATTCCCGGCTTGGCACCCTGCAGACCTCGCATCCGCTGCTCCAGATCGCGAAACTGCCCGTCGAGATCGCGGAAGAAGTCGTCGCCGAAGAAGCGGCTGCGCGGGATGTCGATGCCGAAGTCGCGCTCCATGCGCCGGAACACGTCCTCGAACTGATCTCGGGCAGTGGGGCCTGATTGCCCACCGCGGGGCTCCTGCGCCGCCTTCGGATCACGCCGTTCGACGGCGTCCCCGGTTGCTCCGCTCTCGATCTGGCGGGCGAGCCGGCGCGATCGCCACTGCACCTCTTCGTCCTCGGCGTTCTCGGCCGCCTTCTGCAGCTCGGGCAAAGCCGCCTTGCCGAGTTCGCGCAGTGCCTGTTCGGCGGCGACGCGATCCTTGTAGCTGTCGCTGCCGAGGGCCGAGATCCACTCGGCAACCGTCCGCGCGGACTTCGACTCGGTCTTCGATTCCACCTGCGCCGGCAACAGGGCGGCGAGCCCCAGGCCGGCGACCAACATCACTTTGCGCAGTTCCATCATTCGAATCCTCATCATCGTCGCCTCGGGCCTCTCCCGGGGCACGGCGGCCAAGACGAACGACACCGTCCAAGACTCCGAACCGCGCCGTCGGCGCCAACGCCCGGACGTCCCCCGAACGCGACCGGTTCGAACCGCCGATCCGACGGCAGCGACGCCGACGCCAAATCCCCGACAGGCACCTCGCGACCGGCCGCTCAGTCCTTCCGCGGCAACGGTGGCAACGAGTAGTCCTCGAGCGTACGCAGCTTGTGGCGATCCATCATCCCCGAGCCGAAGCGCGGATCCGCGTCGAAGCCGAACTCATCGTGCCGGACGTCGAAACCGGGTTCGTCGAAACCGAGCGGCTGCAGGATCGCGCGCGCCCCGACCCACGGCTCGACCAGGAATCCGCGCCCGCTCGCATTGCGGTCACCGGTCGACCCTTTGTCATGGTCGGCCGACATCGCCATCGGGATCGGCATCCGATCGAACAACGCGACCGGCTCCGGCGGCCGTACGAACCACCAGCCGAGCGCGAACAGCAGCATCGCCGCCGCCGCCCACAACGTGTAGGAGCTGCCCGGCGCGGCACCGGTGCAGGACTCGCGCAACGCGGCGTCGGTGATCTCGGTATGCATCGCCTCGAACCACGACTCGTCGACCCCCGGCAGCTCCGACTCGCCGCGCATCGCGGCACCGGCGCCGGCAAGCAACTTGCCCGCCTGTTGCAGTGAAGCGGCATCGAGGCGACAGGTCAGGCACCGGGCCAGGTGTGCGGCCACGGCCTGGGCCCGATCGCGATCGAGTTCACCGCCGACGAACCAGGTCAACTGGCCCCGGACCTGCTCACAGGTGATGCTCACGCCTGCCCCCCGGACTCGTCGTCGACCATGCGCTGCCACAGGTCGCGGAAACTGAGCCGGCCGCGATGCAGCCGCCACCGCGCCGTGGCGTGGGTGATCTTCAGGATCGGTGCGATCTCGCGGCAGCTCAGGCCGTGGATGTCGCGCAGCACGAGAACGGCGCGGAACTTGACATCGAGCTTGTCGAGCACGGCCCAGACCAGCCCCTGGCGCTCGTGCCGCTCGAATCGCTCGGGCCCGCCGACCTCGCGCTCGTCGGGCAGGAAACCGAGCAGATCCTCGAGGCTGGCGCTGCGCGAGCTGCGGTTCTTGCGCAGGCTGTCGATCGCGAGGTTCATCACGATGCGATAGAACCAGGTGTAGAAGCTCCGCCTCGGGTCATAGCGATCGAGCGACCGGAACAGCCGCGCGAAGGCCTCCTGCGTGACGTCGCGGGCATCCTCGACACGCCCCGTCACGTGGAACGCGATCCAGAAGGCGCGCTTCTGGTAGCGTGCGACGAGCGCGGCGAAGGCGTCTTCCCGACCGACCGAGGACCGACGAACCAGCTCGGCGTCGGAAACGGCGTCCGAGGCGGCCAGTTCGGCAACGGCCGACGCCAATCCACCCGGCAGCTCGGGGGCGTTGGCAGCCGGGAGCCGGCGGAGGCCGGTCGGTGAGGAACGGGGATTCATGGATCCGGAGGCCATCCTAGGGAACACGGCCAGACAGCAAAAGCCGCGCGCGGCGTGATACGGAACGAGCCCCGCCGGTGTTGGACCGAGATCCCGACTTGCTGCAGCCCCCCCCCCGGATCAGGCGACCCCGCCGGGGGTGCCCATGCCGCGGAACTTGCGGTAGCGCTGGGCCAGCAGGTCCTCACAGGACAGCTTGCCGAGTTCTTCGAGCCAGGCGAGGATCTGCCTCTTCACGGTCGCAACCGTGGTCTTCTGATCGCGATGCGCCCCGCCGAGCGGTTCGTCGAGCACCAGATCGACGAGCCCGAGCCGCAGCAGATCCTGACTCGTCAGCTTCAACGCCTCGGCCGCCTCGGGCGCCTTCTCCCCGCTCTTCCACAGGATCGCGGCGCAGCCCTCGGGCGAAATCACCGAGTAGTAGCTGTTCTCGAGCATGCCGACGCGGTCACCGACGCCGATGCCGAGCGCGCCACCGGAGCCGCCTTCGCCGATCACGACACAGATGATCGGCACCTTGATCTCGAACATCTCGAGGATGTTGCGCGCGATGGCCGCGGCCTGGCCGCGTTCCTCGGCGCCGATCCCGGGGTAGGCGCCCGGCGTGTTGATGAAGGTCACGATCGGCAGCCGCATCTTCTCGGCGAGGCGCATCTTCTGCAGGGCCTTGCGATAGCCCTCCGGATGGGCGCAGCCGAAGTTGCAGGCCAGGCGATCCTTCACCGACTTGCCCTTGCGGTGACCGACCAGCAGGAAGCGCACGCCGTCCATGCTCGCCAGCCCGGTCATGATGGCGTGATCGTCGCCGAACACGCGATCGCCGTGCAACTCGACGAAGTCGTCGAGCATCAGCGCGACGTAGTCGGATACCAGCGGCCGATCGCTGTGGCGGGCGACGTTGACCCGTTCCCATGGCGACAGCTGCGAGTAGACCTCGGCGGTCTGCTTCTGCAGCCGTTCCTCGAGGGTCTGGATCTCCAGCGCCAGATCGAGATGCGAACCCTGGCTCAGGCTCCGCAGTTCGTCGATCTTCGCCTGCAGCTCCTTGAGCGGGCGTTCGAAGGCCAGGCCATCGTGCGCTGTCGGTTTGGCGGATGCATCGGTCATTGGCGGCCCGACATGGTAGTTATCAGGTGTCCGGGTCTACAACCCGTACTCCTTGATCTTGCGATAGAGCGTGCGTTCGCTGACCCCCATCGCCCGCGCCGCCTTCTGGCGATTGCCGGCGGTCAGTTCGAGCGAGACCCGGATGTGGTGGCGCTCGACCTCGCTCCAGGTCCGCCCGGCCAGGAACTGCCACGCATCGGTATCGGCCGGGATCGGCGCCGAGACCTCGGGCGGCAGATCGGCCCGGGTCAGGATGTTGCCCTTGGCGCGCACGACCATCGACTCGACGGCGTTGCGCAGCTCACGCACGTTGCCGGGCCAGTCGTACTGCACCAGGGCGACCAGGGCGTCGCGATCGACCGACTCGACGTCCTTGCCGTGCAGCTTGGCGAAGTGCTGCAGGAAGTGCTCGATCAAGAGCCTGATGTCCGAACGCCGCTCCCTGAGCGGCGGCAGATCGATGGTGACGACCTTGAGCCGGAAGTAAAGGTCCTGGCGGAACGTACCCTCCTGCACCTTGTGGATCAGGTCGGCGTTGGTCGCCGCCAGCACGCGGACGTCGACCGGTCGCAGGCGGTTGTCGCCGAGCCTCGACACGGCGCGTTCCTCGAGCACGCGCAGCAGCTTGATCTGCGTCGCCATCGGCATCTCGCCGACCTCGTCGAGCAGCAACGTGCCGCCGTTGGCGTACTCGAACTTGCCCTCGCGATCGGCCACCGCGCCGGTGAAGGCGCCCTTGACGTGACCGAACAGCTCGCTCTCGATCGTGCCCTCGGAC
>JAGQRA010000657.1 GCA_020425885.1 Planctomycetota bacterium
GAGCAGGTTCATCGATACCTGGCTCAGCTGCAGGTCTTCGAGGAAGAAACCCATGCCCTGCACCTTGGCGAAGCCGCCGTCCTTCTCGCGCACCGCCTTGGCAATGTCCTTGGCCACCTGCACCTCGGTGGTGCCGAGGTTGATGTTGTAGGCGATCAGGAACTTGCGGGCGCCGACCGCGACCGCGCCGGCCGACTCGTGCATGCGGGCCGGGCCGAAGTCGGGCGTGAAATCCGGGTCGCTGCCGACCAGCTTCTGCAGGCCCTCGAACTCCTTGTTGCGGAAGTTGCCGAGCTTCTCACGATCGGGCCGACTCGCCGCGCCGGCGTAGAGGAACACCGGCAGCTCGAGTTCCCTGCCGATGCGGTCGCCGACCTCTCGTGCGACCGCGACGGCATCGTCCATCGTTGCCCCGGCGAGCGGTACGAACGGGCAGACGTCCATCGCCCCCATGCGCTTGTGCTCGCCCTTGTGCCGGCGCAGATCGATGCGCTGCATCGCCTCGGCGGCGCCACGGAACGCGGCCTCGGCGACCGCCGGCGCCGGACCGGCCAGGGTGATCACCGCGCGATGATGGCTGCCGTCCATCTCGGCACCGAGACAAGCGACCTCGGGCACGGCGGTCATGGCGGCAACCAAGGCATCGACGGTGCCCTGATCCTTGCCTTCGGAGAAGTTGGGAACGAACTCGAGCAGGCGTGTCACGCCGGCAGTTTGCAGAATGCCGGCCGGCAAACCAAGGGAGTGCTGGCGTTCGGCGCAGCCCGGGGTCGCGCAGCTCGTGACGCAGATGCCGCGGTGGCTGCAGCTTGCTCCGCCGCGGACGTGGACTCCGGCTTTCGGCGTAAGCAGGTCCGATCGCGCGGCTCATGGCGGGCATGAACCACCTCCCGATTCTCACCGCCCTGACCCTGCTCAGCGTCGCCCCCGCGCTCGCCCAGGCGCAGCTCCAACAGTACCCACTCCCCGGCACCAGCCCGCGCCGGCTCGCCACCGCCGACCTGCAGATCGGTGCCCCCGGCGGCACCGACATCGTGGTCGCCAACTACGGCAGCGACGATCTCACGATCATGTCGTCGGAGGGAACCACGGCGCTGGCGCAGCTGCAGGTCGCGCTCGCCAGCGGTGATGCCGGGCCGATCGACCTGCACGCCGGCGGCATCGGCACGACCGCGACGCCCGCCATCGCCGTCGCCTGTCGCGATTCGTCGACCGTCACCGTGATCACCGATCCCGGCCAGCCGGGCACGGTCGTCGGCTCGACGTCGCTGCTGCCGACCGGCACCCTGTCACCGCGCTGTGTGCTGTTCGCCGACGGCAGCGACGAGGTCTTCGTCGGCACCGAGGGTGATCCGTTCCACCCCGGCATGCTGCTGCGCGGCATCCGCGACCCGCTCGATAACACGCTGCTCGGGCTCGCCGAATTCGCCGCGATCCCGGCCGGGTTGCCGAATCGGATCGTCGCCCTGCTGGTGCGTGACTTCGACGACGATCCGAGCGACCTCGAGGTGCTCGCGCTCGCGCAGGGCGCCGGCGGCGACGCCGTGCTGATGTTCGACCGCGATCCCGGCGGCACCGGCGTGTTCGCGGGCGCCTTGCCGCTGGCGTGCGCCTCGACGACGACGTCGTTCGATTATGGCCAGGCCGATCCCGCCGTCGATTCGCTCGAGGACCTGTTCGTCGTCCAGCCGATCGTGTTCCCGACCCCGTCGAGCACGATCCGGGTGTTCACCCAGGTCACGGGCCAGCCGTTCGGGCCGTCGCGTTTCGCCACCGGGATCGACGTACCGGCCATCTCCACCTTCCCGAGCCGGATCCGGGCGCGCGACAAGATCGACCCGACCGTAGCGGGCGCCGACATCATGCTCGTCGATGCGGCGCTGTCGACGATGGCCGTTCGATTCGGACTCGACCTCGCGACCGGAACGTACCAGGGCAACGACTCCGCCGGTCCGAGCAGCCTCGCCGACGCGATCGGCCTGGTGCTCGAGCCCCGCGCCCGCAAGGCGGACCGGCTCGTCGACTACCTGCTGCTCAGGGCGGCTCCGGCGACGCTGCAGGCGGTGCTGAACGTGCGTGTGGCGACGGTCACGATCGGCGGCGTCGGCTGCCCGGGTACCGGCAACCTGACGCCGGCGATCGGCTCGGTCGGCCTGCCCGCGGTCGGCACGGTGTTCACCGTCACGCTCGCCGATGCCCGCCCCTCGACGTTCGACCTGCTGGTGTTCTCGTTCACCGGCCCGACCTTCATCGGCACCCCGCTCGGCACCTCGACCTGCAGCCTGTTCCCGCCGGATCCCGTGAACACGCTGCTGCGGTTCACCGATCCGACCGGCGCCGACAGCTACCCGATCGCGGTGCCGGCCTCGCTGCCAGGTGGGATCGGGGTGATGCTGCAGTGGGCCGTCTTCGATCCGAACGGCGCGTTCCAGAGCGTGCTCGCGATGAGCGATGCGCTGCACATGAGCACCGGACTCTGAGACACCGACCGGCGGCATCGATCTCGCCGGCAGGCATGACCACCTTGCTGTCCCTGTTCCACTCGCTCGCCGCGACTCCGCAGGCGCCCGTCCAGGCAGACCGACCCGCCCCGCCCGAGCCACCGTCCATCCGCCTGGCCGAGCCCTTCCACGGGCTCTTCGTCGACGATCACCTCGACGCCGCTCGTCCGGTCATGCGGCGCTGCCGTTCCTGATCGCGGGGCAGCCTTTGACGCCGCAGACGTTGTGCTCGTACCTCGTCACGCGACGCTGCCAGCAGGGCGTCGCCTTGCCGCCGCTCGCGGTGGTGTTCGGCACGAGCCTCGGCGTCAGCATGCCGCCATCGCCGGGGCTCGTCGGCGTGCGGCTCGCGTTCCAGAGCGTCGATCTGCTCGCGACCGGCGCCTGCAACGCCAGCCTGTTCGGCGCCGCGTTCGCGGTCAGCGATACGATCGTCGCCACCGTGCGGTAGCTCGCGGCGCCACGTACCTCAGCGCGCGCCCTCGACCAGGAACCCGGCCCACGACGCCGGCAGGCCCTCGCCGTGCGCCTGCCGGGCGCGGCGCA
>JAGQRA010000658.1 GCA_020425885.1 Planctomycetota bacterium
CCCGTAGCTCAATTGGATAGAGCACCTGACTACGGATCAGGAGGTTGGAGGTTCGAGTCCTCCCGGGCGTGCCATTTCTGCCGGGGACTTAGGACAGATCGGTGAGGCGGTTGCTCGGGCGTTGTCCTCCGCATTGTCCTCCCGCGCCGTGTCGAGTACCTTTCTCGACATGGGAAGCGGTGACGCCGAAGCGGCCGTGCAGGTGGTGCACGAGCAGCAGCGCGCGGTCGTAGACGAGGCCGCAGCGGGAGAGGACCGCCCATCTTCCAAGCCGAGCAAGCCGAAGGCGCGCGCCAGGTCGAAGCGCACCGAGACCGATCGCCTGCGCGGTGTCGTCGAGGTTCGCCTCAAGGACGGCTCGGTGCGCTTCCGGGCCAGCATCCCCGGCGGGCGCCGCGGGTCGAAGCAGTGGACCCCGCTCTTCGAGACCGCCGACGAGGCGGCCGAGATGCGGCGCCGCGTGCTTGAGAAGCTCGACGAGTTGCCGGCTCGCGCGATGACCTTCGATGAGGCGATCGACGCCACCCGCGCCGACTTCGAGCAGCGTTGCCGCCCGGGAACCGTCCGGTGGTTCGACAGCCAGAAAGCGGCACTACGCGACTTCTTCGGGCGCATGCTCGTCTCGGCGATCAGCCCGCAGGACATCGAGCGGTTTGCCGCGAAGATCACCGCATCGGGTGTCTCAGTCGGCACGGTGCTCAACCGTAAGCGCGCGTTGCGCTGCGTGCTGTCGCACGTGAGGGAACAGCTCACGAAGGGCGATCCGATGCAGAAGGTCCGCAAGGGGACCTGGCCGAAGCAGCGCGAAGCCAAGGTGACGGCGCCCGAGCCGGAAACGATCCTCGAAGTGCTACGGAAGACGCGCGAGTCAGGCACGTCCCGCGCCGAGCAGGATCACGACATCGTCGCCGTGCTCTTCCTGATGGGACTGCGCAAGAGCGAACTCGGTCGCATGCAGGCTGAGCATCTCGATCCCGAGAAGGGCACCGTGTGGGTCGAGGGCAAGACCAAGAACGAGAACCTGCCGGTCAGCGGGGAGGCGATGGAAGTGCTGCAACGCATGGCCGGCCGCGTGGGCGGATCGGGCGCGCTGGTGCCCGGTGGAGCTGACGAGATCACGCGCGTGTTCCGGCGCGCAGCGAAGCACGGCGACAAGCTCACGCCGCACGCGATGCGCCGTGCGTTCGTGACGACGCTGATCCGCGCCGGCCACGACATCGCGACGGTAGCTCGCTACTCGCGCCACACGACCGACGAGATCAAGCGCTACATGGCCGCGAACGAGGACGACAAGCGCGTGCTCGCTGCCGTGTCGATCAAGCCGAAGCGCAAGCCGCGTAAGAAGGCCGCTTCCACCAGTGCCCCTCGACAGCGGAAGGTCGAGTGATGGGCGCGGCCCGGCAGGAACAGAAGCCGCTGGCGCCGGAGCGGCTGCTCCAACTCGCGACGCTGGTCCTCGATCGGGCCCGATCGATCGTTGACCTCGCGGCGTTCGCCGCGCAACGCGGCCCGGCGCCGGACTGGTGGCCGAACAGGCGGGCGATGCCGGCGCGGCGGTCGCCACGCGATCGGGTCACATGGCTGGCCGACTACTGCGATGAGCTACGAGCTTGGCGCGGCACTCGCAGCCTGGAAGTGCAGCGACTCCTCGCGCTGGCCCAGAAGGCGTCTCGCCGGCGCACCCGGGTCGAGAGTGAGGCGATGGCCGCCGAGCTACACCGGCTCGGCTCCGAGCTCCGGGACGGGCTCGGCAAGTTCGCGGACGGGATCCGCGGACGCGAGCTTCAACTGGCCGGGGCACGCGTCCAGGTCGGCCATGTCGCCGGCAGTTCCTACGTCGCCGTCTTGCTGGAAGCCGCTTCGCAGGTGGTTCGAATGCGGCCCAGCAACCCTGGCCCCTTGCTCGATCGTTTGGATGGTTTCGACTGGGCGAAGCTCGCCGACGGCATCGAGGCCGACTTGGCGCGAGTCTCGCGGATCGAACGAAACGTTGGGGTACAAGTAGATGTCGGCGGCGGCGACGCTTCGCCCGAGTACGCCTTAGCGATGCTCGCGAGGGACGAGTCGCTCGCCCAACTCCCGGTCGAGGAGTTCATGCGGCGGGTCGGTGCTTCCCGGCAAACGCTCTACAAGCGGAGTTGGAATGCAGTCCGGACGGCGCGGGAGCGCATGAGGCAGTGCGACCGGCCAGCTGGGGATGTCGACGACCGGGAGCCCTGGCAGAACGCGGTCGATTGAGCTGTCGCCAGGACTGTCGCCGGCGACAGCCCTCGGATTCCCCGGCGTCACAAGGGGCCAAGCACACTGCTCTTGCGAGCAGCCGCGCCGGCCCAGGGTCTGAGATCGGCGACAGAAGCGGGTGGGGCAGAGGCCATCCGCATGCAAGAAACGGACGTCACCAGGGATTCGCCGACCGCGTGGTTCTGCGTCCTTGAGAGCGCAATCCGCCGAGGCGATCGAGAACGAGAGCTGGAAGCGCGACGAGAACTCTCTCGCCTCGGCGTGCTCGTCACGATCGATGCCCGGAGCATTCTGGCGGCCCCAGCTTCCGGCGGCGTTGACCAGGGGAGGGCGCCCGCATGAGCGGGAACCGGCTGCTGTCTCCGCGGGCGGCGTCGCGCCGGACGGGGATCCCGTGGCGCGAGCTGCGGTCCGAGATCGAGCGCGCTGGATTCCGCATCGTGAAGCTCGCTGGCCGAGAACGTGTCACCGAGGGCGACCTCGATGCTGTCATCGAGGGTGCTCGACAACCGACCGCCGAGGAGGCAGCGGCACGCGTCGACCTGGCGATCGACCTCGTCGCTGTGGAGATGGGCATCACGCGTCGACAGAGACGCGCTGCAGGATCAACACGGAGGAAAGCACAATGATCGAAGACGAACGGAGTCACGCGCAGCGGCTACGGCATCACATGCGCGCTACTACCCCATCCTGGCTGGAGAAGGTGAGTGCCACTGCATGGACAACCGTCGATGCCTTGACGCAACTCTGCCCTGGTCGCTGCGGCGAGGACCTGGTCCTCCCGACATGGAAAGCCACGCTCGGCATCGACGAGGATGACATCAGCGGCCTAG
>JAGQRA010000659.1 GCA_020425885.1 Planctomycetota bacterium
CGCTTCCGCGAGTTCTACCAGTGCGACGTCGACGTCATCGGCACCGGCAGCCCGGTCGCCGAGGCCGAGGTCTGCGGCGCGATCGCGCAGGTCCTGCGCGAGCTCGGCTTCGGTGACTTCCGCATCCTGACCAATCATCGCGAGCTGCTGCGCGCGCTGGTCACCGGGGCCGGCATCGAAGCCGACCTCGAGGGCCAGGCGCTGATCGCGCTCGACAAGCTCGACAAGATCGGCGTCGATGGCGTCCGGCAGGAACTCGGCGACAAGGGCATCGATGCCGCCGCCGGCGACCGGCTGCTGGCGACGCTCGACGCGGCCCGGGGAGACGGTGCGTTGGCCCGCATCGCGGCCGGCGACGGCCCGATGGCGGCGGCGGCGCGGGCTCTCGAGGAGCTGTTCGCAATCGCCGCGGCAGGTCCCGCCGAAGGCCATCTGGTCTTCGATCCGACCCTGGCCCGCGGTTTGAGCTACTACACCGGCCCGATCTTCGAGATCGCCTGTGACGGACTCGCCGGCTCGCTCGGCGGCGGCGGCCGCTACGACAATCTGATCGGCATGTTCGGCAAGCAGCAGGTCCCGGCCGTCGGCTTCTCGCTCGGACTCGAGCGGGTGTTGCTGGTGATGGAGGAACGCGGCATGTTCCCCGACCTCGGCATCGGACCCGAAGTGCTGTTGTGTCGCATGGCCGACGTGCCGGCGACCGCCGCCGTGCGGGTGGCGACCGAGCTGCGCGCGCTCGGGGTCAGGGTCGAGGTGTTCGCCGACGCGCCGCCGCTCAAGAAGCAGCTGCAGTACGCCAACGGCCTCGGCGCGCCCTACGCCGCGGTGCTCGGCGGTGCCGAGATCGCCGCCGGCACGATCGCGCTCAAGAACCTGGCGAGCGGCGAACAGGTCACGGTCGCCACGGCCGAGGCGGCGGGTCGGATCCGATCGCGGACCTGAGCATCGGCACCGCCATCGCCGGGCGCTGCCCTCCCTGAGCCTCGGCAGAACGCGGGTGGACGTGGCCACCCGGTCTCGTCAAGATGCGTGTCATGGCAGGCGATGACGGCACGACGCGAGGACAGCATCCGCTGGAATCGGCCGAGCTCGAGCTGGTCGCGCGAGTGCGCAGGGCGCTGCAGGCCCACGACGAACCGCAGGCCCGCGCCACGCTCGCGGCCATCGAGGAGCAGCTCGAATCGTTGCGGCTGTTCGGCCAGCTGCTCGCGCGCTACCCCTCGCCGCTCGACGAGCAGCGACTGGGCCCGATGCGGCGCGGTCTCGACACTCTCGTCGATACGTTGGTGGCCACCGATCAGGCGTCGTTTCCGTTCCGCGCGCCGACCCAGGCGCTGGTGGGGCGCGCGATGAACATGGCGCAGATCAACTTCCTGCGCCTGCTCTGGCACGTCACCGGATCGCTGTCGGACGGATCAGCGCCCGGTTCGTTGCGTGAGGTCGCGGCCCACCGGTTGCGCGCCGCCGTCCACTGCCGCCTGGTCGAGGAGGTGCTCGCCGACATCGTCACCGATTCCGGAATCGAGCGGCGGTTGCGCGAACGCGCGGTCCGCAGCCTGGCGCAGCTGTGGGCCAATCGGCTCACCTGGCGCGTGCACAAGTTCTTCCCGATCCTGGCCGCGACCTGGGAGGCGCGCCAGCGGGTGCGGGTGATCGGCGGCACTCTGGTCGGCTGCAGCGAGATGTTCCAGCTGCTGACCCAGGGCGCCGATGCGGCCTTCGTCGAGTTGTTCTGGAGCTACCGGCCCGGCGAGGAGGAAGAGCAGGCGTTTCGCGAGTTCCTGTTCGGAACTTCATCGGAGGAGCTCGAGCGGCTGGCGCAACGTATGGCGAGCGAAGGGCTCAGCAGCATCGAGATCGACGCCCGGTCGGGTGTCGGCGGGCGCGATGCGGGTTCGATCCTGTTCGAGTTCTTCCGCTCGCGCCTGGTGCAATGCAGCGCCCGCCGCATCGGCAACCTGGCCGGGCCGCGGCATACCGCCGAAGGGTATGTCATGCTGGCCTGGCTCGGTCGGCAGTAGACGTCGACCACGTTGCCAGCGGCCGGCGTCACGCGTATCGTGGTCCGGGCGCGTCTTCACGATGCGCGTCTTCGCGTTGCACGTCTGCACGATGCGCGCGCGCCCGCATAGCCACCGCCCGGGAATGACCATGTACCAGAGCCTTCGGATCGCCATCGTCACGGCCTCTCTCTTCTCGTCGTCCGTTCTCGCCCAGGGGGTGCTGCCGATGGGGCAGATCCACCCGAACGCGCTGCCGCTGGCCGCGGTGGCGCAGTTCGCGGTGCCGGCCATCGACCGCATCGCGATCGAGACCGAGGACGATGCCCGGGCCCTGCAGGGTCTGGCGCCGCGCTACGCCATCCCCAATGCGGTCAACATCGATCAGGCGACCGACGGCACCTGGGAGGTGCTCGACGCAGCCTGGTCGCTGTGGCGTCTGCGCCTGCTGGCACCCGATTCGAGCCACGTCAACATCGGCTTCTCCCGCTTCCAGCTGCCGCCCACCGGGCGCCTGATGTTCTACAGCGCCGACTACCAGAACGTCCTGCGGCCGTTCGACGTCTCGGACCAATCGGCCAGCGGCGAGCTGTGGTTGCCGGTGGTGAACGGCGACGACATGGTGGTCGAGCTCTACGTGCAGACCGCGCAACGGCCGCAGGTCCAGCTCACCCTGGCCCATATCGGCTCGGGCTACCGCTTCTTCGGCGCCGGCCCGCACGCCGTGCGCGATGGCGGCTCCGGCTCGTGCAACATCGACGTCGTCTGCCCGCAGGGCGCGGCCTGGGCGCAGGAGATCCCGAGCGTGGCGGCGATCTCGAGCGGCGGTTCGATCTTCTGCACCGGCTTCATGATCAACAACACGGCGCAGGACGGCACGCCCTACTTCCTCACCGCGCGTCACTGCAGCGTCCACACCAACGCGCCGTCGCTGGTGTGCTACTGGAACTACCAGCGTGTCGTCTGTGGCAGCGGCACCGGATCGTTGCTGCAGTTCAGCAGCGGTGCGCAGCTGCGGGCGACCTACGCCACCTCCGACTTCACCCTGGTCGAACTCAACGCGGTGCCGAATGCGGCGTGGGGCGTGACCTACGCCGGCTGGAACCGGAGCACGACCAACGCGACCCAGGCTTGCGGCATCCATCACCCCAGCGGTGACGACAAGAAGATCTCGTTCGAGAACAACCCGGTGACGACGACCTCGTATCTCGGCACCTCGCAGCCGGGAGACGGCAGTCACGTCTGCGTCACCGATTGGGATCTCGGCACCACCGAGCCCGGCTCGTCGGGGTCGCCGCTGTTCGATCAGAACCATCGCGCGATCGGACAGCTGCACGGTGGCTACGCCGCCTGCGGCAACAACTCGTCGGATTGGTACGGGCGCCTGTCGGAGTCGTGGACCGGCGGCGGCACCAACGGCACTCGGCTTTCCAACTGGCTCGATCCGCTGGCCACCAACCAGATGACCGTCGACACGATGGGCATGAACGTGGCCTCGGCCACCACCTACGGCACCGGCTGCTACACCTCGTACGGGACCTACTTCGAGGCCTTCGCCAACGGCGCCGCCTTCGACCTGACGGGAACGGGCTCGACGACGCGGAGCATCGTCATGACGCCGACGGCGAACGGCTACTCGGTGGCCAATGGCGGTAACAACTGGAGCACGCCGACGAGCGCGGATCTCGGGCTCGGCAACGACACGGTCTCGTCGGCGATCACGTTGCCGTTCGTGCTCAGCTACCCCGGCGGCCTCACCCTCCGCATGCGCATGTGCAGCAACGGCTACGTCTGGCTCGGCAATTCGACGGGCGCGGATCCGTCACCGACCGAAGCCGAGCTCTGTTCACAGCTGCCGCGCCTGGCGCCGGCCTGGACCGACCTCGATCCGTCCGCGGGCGGGACGACGCACTACCACGCCGATCCCGGCAACACCGCGGTCTACTTCACCTGGCTCAACGTGCCGTCCACCGGTGCGGCGTCGCCGACCTGCACGATGCAGGTCGCGGTCTACGCCAGCGGCGTCATCGAGTATCGCTATCGCTCGGTGACCAACCTGCCGAACGGTGGGCTGGTCGGTTGGAGCCGCGGCAACGGCGCCACGGTGCCGCCGGCGACCGACATCTCGGCGGCGCTGCCGTTCTCGATCTCGGTCGATGCGGCCGGTCTCGAGTTCAATCCGGTCGGGCGCCCGGTGATGGGGACGACGCTGTTGATCAACATCGACAACATCCCGACCGGGACCTCGTTCGCCGGGGTGCTGCTCAGCTTCACGTCGCAGCCGAACGGTCAGAGCCTGGCCGGCGTCGGCATGCCGGGTTGCTTCCAGTACTGCTCGCAGGACGCGCTGATCGCGGTCCTGACCGGCGGAGTCTCGACCTATCCGTTCCAGCTCAGCCTGCCGACGGCGACGGTGTGGAACGGCATGCACCTCTTCACGCAGGCCGCGACCCTGTCGGCGGGAGTCAACACGCTCGGCGCGTTGGCGTCGAACGGCATCGACCTCTTCGTCGCGCCGAACTGAGGCCGATGCGCCGCCTGCGGCCCGCTCGCCTGCGTGCGGGTCAGTGGGCCTCGAGCCAGTTGCTGCCCTGGCCGATGGCGACCTCGAGCGGGACGCTGAGATCGGCGGCGGCCATCATCGCGTCGCGGACGAGACGTTCGACCTCGATGCCTTCGTCCTCGGGCACATCGAGGACCAGCTCGTCGTGGACCTGCAGCAGCAGTCGGCCGCGTAGCCGGCGTTCGACGAGCCGCGAGTGCACCAGCAGCATGGCGCGTTTGACGATGTCGGCGGCGGTGCCCTGGATCGGCGTGTTGACGGCCATGTTCTCGGCGGCGATGCGCAGCATGGCGTTGGTCGAGTCGATGTCGGGCAGCGGCCGGCGGCGGCCGAACAAGGTCACGGCGACCTTCTGTTCGCGGGCGGTGGCCAGCGATTCGTCGAGATAGCGCTTCACGCCGGGCAGGGCGCGGAAGTAGTCGTTGATGAAGCGCTTGGCCTCGGGCGGGCGCATGCCGGTCTCGCGCCCGAGGCGTGACGCGCCCATGCCGTACATCAGGCCGTAGTTGATGATCTTGGCCTGATTGCGCAGCTCGGGTGTGACCATCGCCGGCAGCAGGCCGTGCACGATGGCAGCGGTCCGGGCGTGGATGTCCTCGCCCTTCCTGAAGGCCTCGACCAGCGCCTTGTCGTCCGACATGTGGGCCAGGATGCGAAGTTCGATCTGCGAGTAGTCGGCCGACATCAGCTTCCAGCCCGGGCCGCGGGCGACGAACGAGCGCCGCACGCGCCGGCCCTCCTCGGTGCGGATCGGGATGTTCTGCAGGTTGGGATCTTCGGAGCTCAGCCGTCCGGTCGCCGCGACCGCCTGGTTGAACGTGGTGTGGACCCGGCCGGTGCTCGGATCGGTGAGCTGCGGCAGCGTGTCGACGTAGGTGCCCTTCAGCTTGGTCAGCTGGCGCCATTCGAGCAGCAGCTGCGGGACCTCATGGTGCGGCGCGAGCTTCTCGAGCACCTCGTGGTCGGTCTTGTAGTTGCCGGCCGCTGTGCGCCTCGGGCGCGGCATGTCGGCGCTGCGGTGGACCTCGAGCTCGTCGAACAGCAGCTTGCCGATCTGCTGCGGCGAGCCGAGATTGAACTCGTGGCCGGCGCGTTCGTGGGCCCGCCGCTCGAGTTCGACGGCCCGCTGCTCGAGCTCGATCGACAGCGCCGCGAGGTGGTCGCGATCGATGGCGATGCCTTCCCATTCCATGTCGAGCAGCACCGGCGCCAGCGGCATCTCGAGCTCCGCATACAGCGTGCGGGTCCCGCTCTCCTCGAGGCCCTCGGCGAGCACCGCGGCGAGGCGCAGCGTGAGATCCGCCTCCTCGCAGACGAAGTCGCCGACCAGGCCAGGGTCGACCTCGAAGAACGTGCGCTGCTTCTTGCCGGTGCCGATGAGGTCCTTCTGGGCCTGCTTCTTGAACGCGAAATGGCGCAGCGCGAGCGCCTCGAGCGAATGCGACGCGACGCCCGGTTCGATGCAGTAGCTGGCCAGCAGGGTGTCGAACTCGAGGCCGTCGAGCTCGAGCCCGGTGGCCTGCAGCGCGGCGCGCAGTCGCTTCTGATCGTGCGTCGTCTTCTGCAGCTTCGGGTCGCGCAGCAGCGGGGCGATCGCCGCCAGCACGGCCTTGGCGCCACCCGGCAACAGCGGCGGCTCGAGGTTGAGCGGCACGTAGTGGGCCGTGCCGGGCGCGATGGCGAAGGCGAAGCCCGTGAGCTGCAGGCCGCGCGGGTAGC
>JAGQRA010000660.1 GCA_020425885.1 Planctomycetota bacterium
AGGCGCCGGCGCAACGACGTCGGATGAACCACCGCCATGTCCTGGTCACCGGCGGCGCCGGCTTCGTCGGCAGCCGACTCTGCGTCCGGCTGCGCGAGACCTGGCCCGACCTCGAGGTCACCGCGCTCGACAACCTCGTGCGCCGCGGCAGCGAGTTCAACCTGCGGGCGCTGCAGACGCGCGGCGTGCGCTTCGTCCACGGCGACATCCGCTGCCCCGAGGACCTCGCGGGGCTGCCACGCTTCGACCTGCTGATCGAATGCTCGGCCGAGCCTTCGGTCCATGCCGGCCAGCACGGCTCGCCGGTCGGCGTCATCCACAACAACCTGCTCGGCGCGCTGCACTGCCTCGAGGCCGCACGCCACAACGAGGCCGCCGTGCTGTTCCTGAGCACGAGCCGGGTCTACCCGATCGACCGACTGCGTGCGCTGCGCTGCACCGAGGGCGCGACCCGGCTGCAGCTCGAACCCGAACAGGAAGTGCCCGGCTGCTCGCGACGCGGCATCGCCGAGGACTTCCCGCTCGACGGCGCGCGTTCGTTCTACGGCATGACCAAGCTCGGCGGAGAGGAGCTGATCCGCGAGTACGTGTTCTCGTACGGCATGCGGGCCATCATCAACCGCTGCGGCGTCCTCGCCGGCCCCGGCCAGATGGGCAAGGTCGATCAGGGCGTCGTGACGCTGTGGGCGGCGCGGCACATCTACGGCCGGCCGCTGCAATACATCGGCTTCGGCGGCAGCGGCAAGCAGGTCCGCGACATCCTGCACGTCGACGACCTGTTCGCCCTGGTGCGACGCCAGATCGAGACGCCGGCGATCTGGGACGGACGGATCTACAACGTCGGCGGCGGGACCGGCAGTTCGGCATCGCTGCTCGAGCTGACCACGATCTGTCGCGAGCTGGTCGGCCGCGAGGTCGAGATCACCGCCAAGCCGACGACGGCCCGCGTCGACGTGCCGCTCTACGAGACCGACCACGGCAAGGTGAGCGCTGAGCTGGGCTGGTCGCCGCAGCGCACGGTGCGCGAGACGATGGCCGACATCGTGAGCTGGATCCGCGACAACCAGGACGAACTGCGCCCGATCCTCGACGCCTGAGAGGCCGAGAAGGAAACATGATACGGCCTCTCAGACACTCCCTGGCGGCCGCCTACGCGGCCGCGCAGAGCCTGCGAGAGGATCCTCTCGCAGGTTCTGAACCGATGACCCTGCCCCGCCGGTGCCTGCTGTGGTCGACCTGGCTCTGGCTGGCCGGCCTGATCCTCGGCGCGGTCATCCTGGTGCTGCCGGAGCCCGACAAGAACGTCCTGATCGCGGACGATCCGTGGGAGGCGGCGAGCGGCTTCTTCCACAACGCCGAGCCGGGCCTGTCGGAGGTCAGCGCGGAGATCTCGCGCGAGGCCGTCTGCTACCAGCGATCGTGGGAGCCGCAACACGGCGCGAGCACCGGCTACGCCCGAACGCGCCCGTTCCGGCTGCCGCGATTCGTCGCCATCCCGTATGCCGGCTATCCGAGCGAGTCCGGCATCACGCTGTGCCTCGAACGCAGAGACAGCGGCGAACGGCTCCGGATCGCGCGCGGCAACGCCCACGAGAACTGGGTCGAGCGCACGCTGTGGCTGCCCGGCGACTGGGTCGGCGCCGAGGCCCGCCTGGTGGCGGAGTCGTCATCGAAGGTGTTCTACATCGCGGTCGGCACCCCGCACTCGTCGAGCCTGTCGGCATGGCTCAAGGAGTCGCTGTTCGTCGTGCTGCTGATCCACGCGCTCGGGTTCCTGCTGTTGCTCGCGCCCGGCGCCGCCATCGTCTCGCTGCTGCCCGCCGGCCCGTTGCTGTCGCTGCCCCGATCGGCCTGGATCCTGCCGCTGTCGTGCGCGCTCGGCTACGGCACGTTCTTCCTGTTCTACTACGCGCCCGCGATCGCCGGGACCGTCGCGACCGTGGCCGGCATCGCCGCGCTGCTGACGCTGCCGCTCCGCCGCCGTCGCCTGCGTGAGCTGCTCGTCGCCGATCGGCATGCCGAGCCGCTGATCGCGCTGTTCCTGATCTCGCTGGTCTACGTGCTGCTGCTGTACTCGGCCGACGATGGCCTCGGCAGCTGGGCCGCGACCTATCGCTTCTCGCCGGCGGCCTGGTCGTCGGACAACCAGCTGTCGCAGCAGGTCGCCGATGCCATCCTGTGGCAGCGACCGCTGAACGGACTGCTCGGCCCGTGGCACGTCTCCGATCGGCCGCCGTTGCTGAGCGGCGTGCTGCTCGCCCACCACGAGCTGTGGCAACCGATCCTCGCGCTCTGGAACAACGCTCGACTGCAATTCTACTGCCACCAGATCACCGGCATCATCGCCTCGACGTTCTGGGTGCTGCCGCTCGCCCTGCTGTGCCGGCGCCGGCGCGGGCTCGCCGGTCTCGCGCCGTGGATGATCGGCCTCTGCGCGACGACCGGGTTCTTCACCTTCCACTCGCTCTACATCTGGCCGAAGCTGCTGGCCGGAGCCCTCGGCCTTTGCGCCTTCGCCTGCCTGCTGACCAAGGCCTGTGACGGGCCACCGCGACCTGGATGGCGCGA
>JAGQRA010000661.1 GCA_020425885.1 Planctomycetota bacterium
AACACACTGTCGGTTACGGTTGCACATTCGAGAGGAGTCGCTTTGGCTTCCTGTTGGCTTCGCAACCTCAGGTACGCCCGAGCCTCCTCTCGAAATTCACCCGGCTCGTGAATAGTCCGGGCTAGGGGCCGCAAACCACGTTCGGTTCACGGCGCTGAAGGCGTGAGCAGGTTGGCCAGCAGCCTGACCGCTCCGGGATGCAACTTCTTCAGCTGCCGCCAAAGTGCGAGCGCGCAGTAGACGTACTCGCCGCCGTGCTCGGAGCGCGCGTAGAGCAGCGCACCCTGTTCGGCGGGTTGACCCGGGTCATTGAGTTCGAGCAGCTCCTCGAAGCCGCCCGAGTAGACACTCGGCAGATAGAGCGCGCGCTCCTGTTCCCAACCATCCCAATCCCAGGGCCTGATCTCGTTGGGGTGATTCAGCAGGACATGGTGCGGCCGCAGAACGGTGACCGGCGCATCGGCCCGGGTGACCCGGGCCTTGCCGATCTGAAACGGCTGCAATGGGGCGCCGAGGAAGCCTTCCGCTCCCGGATTGAACTCGACGTCCTTGTGATAGAAGACGACGAGTCGATGCCCCGCCATGTCCGCGAACTCGAGCAGGCGGCGGAAGCCGCGACGGGCAGCGGGACGATCGCGCAGGGCGCGCACATCGACGACGATCGTGTCGAAGGTCCCGAGGTTGCCCGCCGCGACGTCGGCGTCGCTGAGTTCGGACCACGCCAGGCCAAGGCCGCCGACGCCGAGGATACCGGGCAAGGTGTCGTCGCGACCGCGCAGAACGCCGACCCGGACGTCCGAGACCTCGACGTTCACCTTGTGAACAGGCAACGTGGCCACACCCCGGCCATTGAACGCGACGCGCAGGACATCGACGCCGGCGCGCCGCCCCTCCGCCGCCTTCACCTCGAACTGGAACAGATCGCCCTGCTGCTTGCGCAATTCCACGCGGCGGCGGTCCTGTTGGATCGCGTAGCCGGCCGGGGCCCGCACCTCGAGGTCGCCTTCGATCGGGAACCGCATCTTGCGAACCACGCCGACACTGAACTGGAGTTCTCGTCGTGACTCAGGGAGCAGCAACAGTCGTGGGACCACCGTGACCTCGACCGGGGCCCGTTGCTCGACCGGCACGGTGACCACAGTCGGCACCTCGATGCCGTGGAAGGACAGTCTGAATCGGATGCGAACGGGAGGGACGAAACGGTCACCTCGAAAGCGCTCCGCCATGGGGTCGGGGTCGTCACCGACGGGCAGCGGGACCCCCACCACCGCCTCGACCCTTCGGGCACCGCCGTGCGGCAAGGTCAGCGTTCCGTCCTCGGACGCCTCGAGTCTCGCCGTCACGCCATCGAGCCCTTCGACCGTGACCTTGGTGGCGATGCCGGAGGCGACGTGGATGTGTACGGCAAGGCTGAGTTCCTGACCGCCGATCGCGAACGTCTCCGGCGGCACATCGAGCGCGATCTTGGCATCACTCAGCAGCAACAGCACGCGCTCGAGGGCTTCGATACGCCGCTGCAGACGCCGGTCCGCGTCGTCAGACACACCGGCCTGCGACCGTAGCTGCCGCAACTCGACGATCGCCGCCACGACCGCCTCGGTCCCCCTACCGTGCATGGCGAGCTCGGGCAGGTCGGTTTCGAGGAACCGCCGCACACGTTCGGCTGCAGCTGCGGTGCCCGGCCAGGTGCCGACGTCGAACACGCCGGGCAGCCTGTCGAAAGGAAACTGTCGCGCCGGGCCCGGAAGCAGCAACTCGAACCGGAGTTGCGGTTCGAAGACGGTCTCCATTGGTGCTGGCTCACCAGGGCTGCGATGCGCGCTGCGCAGGATGTCCCAGGCGAGATACCGCAGCGACGCGCCGCGAACGGGCTCCAGCCGATCGGCCGGGATCGCGACCGCCATCGGAGAATCCCCGGTCGCCCCCAACGCGAAGACGGGAACGCTGCACGGCGCAAGCTGCGACATGAAGTCGGACCGACCCGCCAGCGGAACGGCTCGAGTCAGCAGATCAACCAGGGCAAGATCGTGACCGTGAGATTCCTGCCGGTGGTGAGTCGTGAGGATTGCATCGGGCCGGATTGTGCGGATCAGGCGCACGAGATCGCGCACCGAATCCTCTTCGCCCCATTCGGCGTAGGTCTCCTCGGCCGTTCGCCGGTAGCCGCCGTCCGGACGATCCAGATACCAGACTTCGCCGTCGAAGTGCGAACAGCCGGCCTCCGTCTCGAGCGTCCTGATCCGTTCCAGGGCGTCACCGCTCTCGGGACCGATGCTGTTCTGACCGCCCCCACCGCGCGTGGCCAGCAGCACGGCGATGCGCGCACCATGGCAGTATCGCAGCCAGACCGCCGGCAACACGTAGCGATCATCGGGGTGCGAGGCGACCAGCAGCACGAGTGAGTCGCTGCGCGCATCCAGCACCGCCTGGCGCAATGCCACCGCGCCGGCCGCGGTCTGGCCGCAGCTGTCACGCCAGTGCTGCGCCGTCGAAGGCGAGGTCGCTGTTGCGATCGCGACCACGGCAGACAGGGCCAGCCGAGTCGAGCGCAATCGATGGCGCCTCATACTCCGAGGGAGAGGCGATTGGCCAGCACCTCGGGGAGGCCTGCCGCCATGATCTTGCGCTGCACGCTCGCGACGTCGTAGTCGACACGCCGAATGCAAGCGATCTCCTCGTCGGTGTCGATGAACGCATAGGCCGCCCGCGGATCTTCGTCGCGAGGTTGGCCGACGCTGCCGACATTGATGAGCACACGGTCGAATCCCCGGTAGGAGACCTCGGCCTCCGAGTTCATCATCACGCGCAGCTCACGCAGGGCACCCTTCTGGGCCAGGTAGATCGCCGGAACATGTGAGTGACCGACGAAGCAAAGTTGAGTGTCCTGATGCCGCATCGAGTCCATCGCCTCGACCGGACTGATGACGTAGCCGAATTGCTCGGGCATGTGGAGCGTGCCGTGCACCACCGTGAACGGCGGTTGCCTGACGACGAGCGGCAGTGCCTTCAGGAACGCGAGATCGTCCGCGCCGAGCTGGTCGCGAGTCCATTCGATCGCAGTGCGGGCGAACTGGTTGAAGTAGGATGCATCGAGCAGATCGAGCACGGCGGCATCGTGGTTACCCATGCAGGTGACACAACCGAGGTCACGCACGATCTCGATGCACTTCGACGGCTCGGGGCCGTAGCCGACGATGTCCCCCACCTGCACGAAAATGTCGGCACCGTCATCGCGCAGGGCGGAAACGACCGCCGTGAGGGCCTCGACACTCGCATGAATGTCACCGAGTACGCCGATTCGCATGGCTTCCTTTGCAACCGCCTTGCCGCAGTGTGCTGTTCATCTCTGGACCTGGGACATGACGGATGAATCGTCCGCCCTTGTAGACAACGAGCTGACGCAACCAGCTCCGATTGCAGCGAGGAAGCCGGCAAGCACCATCGACACACTCGGTCCTGAGAACCATACCGTCGAGCCAGCAACCGAGAAGGCGAGTGGCAGAAGGAGTGAGGCCTTTGCAAATCCGGTAGCCTGCTCGCTCGACAGCACGATCGTCCAGGCCATTGCCGTGGGGGTCCACACGATGGCGAATCCCAAGGCAGAAGACCAAACCTGCGCGAAGGGCATCAACGGCCCACTGGCGGCGTCCGTAAGCCATGCGACGCACGCCTGAGCCAGTGCTATCGAGGCCGTGAGCAAGAGCGCCACGACGAGCAATATTCCTGTATACCGTAATCTAGAGGCGGCCGGCCTTTCCTGAGGCCCCGAACTGGCGAGGGCAAGCAGCAGTATGGTGGCACCGGACCACGCCGCCTGCCAGCAGAGGTTGATGCCGAAGCTCCGGAACATTCGGGGCTCCTGGCCCGCCACGAAGAGTGTCCAGATTCCGAAGACCAACCATGGCCACCATCCGAGGCGACGTAGACGCACGGACACGTGGAGTCGGATGATCCGGGTATCCGCAGCGAGGGATGCCTTAGGGAAAGCCGGCATTTGCGGCAGCTGGTCGCCACTTGGACGCAAGTGGACTCTGTCTGAGCATTGTTCCAATCGAGCCTGCCGCTAGCTAGCATGACCTCGCGGTTCTTGGCTTATCGGCCATGGCATTCTTGGCGTCGGTTGTTGATGGCTCGGAGGGGTTCGAAGCACTGTGCGGTCCCTTGTTCTGGCAAACCAGAAGGGTGGCGTCGGCAAGACGACCACCGCGGTCCACCTGGCTCACGGCCTGGCCCTTAGTGGGGCCCGTGTGGCACTGTTCGACCTGGACCCACAGGGGAATGCAACCGTTGCGGTCCAAAACCTCGAAGGTGGCGAAGACGAGGAAGGCCCACTGCAGATTCTGGCCCCGGTTGCGGACCGCTTTTGGCTGCTCCCTTCGCCTGGTGCCAGTGCATTGGTAGCCCCCGAGACACGAGTGGACATCGACCGCCTTCGGGGGCTGACGGAGCAACTCGCAGGCCGACTCGACTGGCTCGTGATTGACTGCCCCCCGCGAATGGATGACTGGGGGTGGGCTGGACTTCAGTTGGGTGACGAGATCGTGGTGCCTGTTCAGGCGGAGTTCTTCGCCATCCATGGCCTGTCCCAGATGCTGACGGCCATGGAGATGGCTTCGAAGCAAATGCCTGGGAAGGCAAAGCTGCGCGGCGTCCTCGCAACCATGGTTGACAGCAAGGAGCCCGTGACCCTCGAAGTCGTGGACGATCTCCGACGCAACCTGGGGGACCTGATGATGACCACAACCGTCTGGCGTGACTCACACCTTGTCGAGGCCCAGAGCCACGGCAAGACCGCTTTCGCTCACTGCCCATGGTCCAAGGGCGCACTTTGCTATGGTGAACTGGTAATGGAGATTCTCAATGGTTGATCGACGACTTGGCCGAGGCCTCGACTTCTTCCTCTCCGGGGGTCGCGCAGTAACCCCTCCCACCGGCAAGGCCGAGGGAGAAAGCGAGACTCAGATGGCTCCAGTGGGGATGCTCCAGCCAAACCCGCACCAGCCACGTGGTCCCATCAACTCGATGGACCTCGGTGAACTCGCTGCCTCGATCCGCGAGAATGGGATCCTTCAGCCAATCCTGGTTCGCAGGGTGGGGGACCGCTTCGAGATCGTTGCCGGTGAGAGACGATGGCGGGCAGCGCAGTTGGCGCAGCTCGAAACCGTTCCGATCCTGGTCCGATCGATCTCGGACAATGAGTCGGCTGTGTTTGCCCTGGTCGAGAACGTCCAGAGGGAGGACCTCAATGCCCTCGAGAAGGCGCAGGCATTCAAGCAGCTTCAGGCCACGCTTGGGGGAACACAAGAAGAGGTCGCCAAGAAGGTCGGGCTTGAACGATCGACCGTTGCCAACTTCGTGCGTTTGCTCGATCTTCCCGAGGCCATCCAGGCGCTTGTTTCACGTGGAACACTCTCAATGGGGCACGCCCGAGCCTTGCTCGGGTTGGTCGACCGGGACCTCCTCGAACAAGTAGCTGACGCAGCGATCCGTGGAGGTTGGTCGGTCCGGGCGCTCGAGCAGCACGTGCGAGAAGCGAACGAAGCAATGGCTGCTCCTACCAAGGCTGCCAAGGCGAAGTCAGGCACCCGGGGTCGCCCTGTCTGGCTCAAGGAGATCGAGGAGACCCTGATGGACAATCTCGCCACCCCAGTCACGGTTCGGTACGGACGAAAGCGCAGCCAGATCGCAATTGAGTGCGGGAGCCGGGAGGAGTTCGAGCGGCTCTATGAAAGGCTGAAGAACGCCTAGCCTCCCAAGGAAGCGCCGTAGCGGGAGCTGGATGCCCGCGCATCTCGTCGATGCTGTGCGCCGCGTCCCGGCATTCAGAGGGGCTCGGAGCAGATCAATCTACTCGAGCACGGTCACCGAGACGACGGTGATGTTGTCTTCGGGCACGCCCTTGCCGGCATCCGCTTCCTGCGCGGTCATCGCTGCTTCGCAGACGTTCTTGACCGTCTCTAGCCCATCAACCACGTAGCCGAACACTACCCGGCTACCATCCTTGTCCGCGCAGTCTTCGCCACAGACATAGAAGCGGTCCGCACAGGACTTGCCATCAGCCTCCTCACGCGCGGCAACCGCACCCGGGAAGTGACTCAGGTCCGATTCCTCGAACTCGACCTGGTTCTCACTCGGTTCGGTCTTGGTCCACTTCGACCGATCAGGCTCCTTGGTGGTCGTCCAACCCAGGTGGAACTGCATCGGGTTCTTGAAGTACCCGGTCCCTGCGCGCTGGATCTCGTCGATGTTGAGGTCCTTCCAGAAGCCGGCCTTGGCGAGCTCGAGGAACTTGGCAGCATGAAGGGGCGCCTCCTTCTCCATCAAGGCGATGGTGAAGCTGCCATAGTCCCCCGACAGCTCGAACTTGACCTTCGGTGCGTCCGCCGGGATCGGCTTCTCGGAGAACTGGGCAGGCCGAGTGTAGACCTTGGCTGCTGCAATCTGCTCGCGCATCAGGCTGATCAGACTCCCCGGCTTGGCAGGCTTGTACTCGGGAGTCTTGGGCCTCGGCTTCTTGTCCGGCTTGTCCTTCTTGTCTTCCTTGACCTCGTCGCGCACCTGGATCGGATAGTCCGTCTTGGTCACGAGGGAGTGATTGGGATACTTCGACTCCAACTCAGACAAGGACGACTCGGCCCGCTCCCAATTGCGATCGATCATCGCCCGCCGCGCTACCGCCAGCAACAGGAAGGGCTTCTGCACCTCGTTCGCCTGCGCGAGAGCGGCCTCGAGTTCGGTCAGGTCCTTGCTTGAAAGGTGGTCCGTAAGGGACTGGTACACCCCATCCTTGTCGGTGTAACTATCCTCCATTCCAGTAATTGCGGCGAATCCAGACCACGTCGAGTCGACCGCCTGCTGATGCTGCCACTTGAAGAAGTAGTCGATACCGAAGCCCACGATCACGAGAGCGAGGACCCACTTCAGAAGGTGGCGGTAGCGTTCGTACAGATACTCGATCTGGCTCGGCGCCTGGGTGCCTTCCATGGGCTGGGGAGTCGTTGCAGTCATTGGATTCGTCTGTCTCGAGAAGGGCCGCGGATCAGCGCGGCGTGTAGTCCGTGTCGTATTCGATCACCAGCTGCGTCTGACCTTCAATACGCGTATAGCAATACTCTGCGACGTAATGCGCTCGCTCGAAGCGCTGGGTCGTCGAACTGCGGTCGCCAGGTGTGGTCACGTCCCTGACGCATTGCCAGGCATGCAGGGGCATGCGCTGCCGGACATAGCTCGCAGCTTCGGCAGGCTTGACCATCCCGGTATAGACGAATCGCCCGTAGCGCCAGCTAGCTGCTTCGACCGAGTGACTCTGGTGAGCATCATCGATCAGGCACAGCCCAGCCGGCACGACCATGTCCTGAAACTGGATCGCGGTGACTCCGTCCTTGCCGCGAGGCAAAGGCCCAGCGCAGGCACAGAACCACGCAATCGACGCCAACATCGTGGGAGCGATCAGGATTCGTGACTTCATCGGCCGCCTCGGTACGGAACAGTGGATCGGAGGAAAGGGCGGGGAGTGTATCGGCGGGACCAGCGAACGGCAACGCCGGGGGTGTTTGGAGCCTGATTCCGGCCAATCGCTCAATCGCCGACCCACAGATGGTGAGGACCACGACCGGGTCGACCGGCAGGGGGTAGTTGCCACCGATCGGGACCGGCCTAAACTGCCGTGGCACGCGCCCGGCTCCCGTCTGGTTGACGCGAGGATCGACACGGGCCGATTCTCCGCATGCGACCCAGCGATCAAGCAGTGAGGGCCCGACTGCTGGAGCGAGGCACCCTGGTGCTGAATCGCTCCTGGCGACCGGTCCATGTGGCACCGGTGCGCCGCGCCTTGTGTCTCGTCTTCCGTGAAGTCGCACGCATCGTCTCCCCGGAGTCGCTGGCCACGTTCTCCTTCGCCGAGTGGTGCTCGGAGCCTGTCCGCGACGAGTCCCTGGCGATCCGATCGCCGTCCATCCGGATCGCAGTTCCGGAGATCATCGTGCTGGCCCGGTACGACCGTCTGCCCCGGCACGAAGCCCCGTTCACGCGCCGTAACCTCTTCCTCAGGGACGACTTCACTTGTCAGTATTGCGGGCGGCGCTGCAGTTCTGACCATCTGAGTGTCGACCATGTCCTGCCCCGATCACGCGGCGGTTCGACGACCTGGGAGAACTGCGTCCTGGCCTGTGTCGGCTGCAATTCGCGCAAGGCCGACCGAACGGTGAAGGAGGCTGGCTTCCGGCTGCTGCGCCAACCGACACGCCCGCGCTGGACGCCGTACCTGAATCTCAGACAGGCCCAGCGCCTGGACTCCTGGGCGCAGTTCACCCCTGAAAAGCGCCAGCACAGTACCGTCACCTGAGCAAGTGAGGTTGACGGTGGACGTCTTCCATCCGCTACCCGATCATGTTCCGCCCGTCCGGCAGAACCGTCGGATTGCTACCTGCTCCAGATGCCGACCATTCGCATGAAGCCCACGCTAGCCATCACCCTCGCCATGCTCGTTCCTGCCGCTGCCGTTCTCGGTCAATCGGCACGCGAACTGAAGAAGGAACTCAAGACCAGGCTGGCTGCCGCAACGAAGGAGAAGGACCCCGACAAGCTGTGCGAGGTCGGGCAGTGGGCAAGCGAGAAGGGGCTCGCCGCCGACGCCAAGAAGATCTTCACCAACGTGCTGCGGATGAACGCGGACCACGAGGGCGCCAACGTGGGGCTCGGCAACGCGAAGTTCGACGGCAAGTGGATGCCGAAGAAGAAGGCCGAGGAGCTGATCAAGAAGGCGCAGGTGGCCGAGTTCAAGGCCAAGGGCTACGTCGAGGTCGACGGCATGTGGGTCGAGCCCGACCTCGTCGCCGACGCCAAGCGCGGCGTCTTCCATCACGAGGACGACCTCGTTACCAAGGAGGAGCTGGAGGCGCTGCTTGCCGGCAAGGTCCGCCATCCCGAGACGGGCCAGCTGATCGATGCCGCGCGGGCAGACGACGCTGCCAAGAAGCTCTACCCGGTCGGTCGAGAGGGGAGATGGGGCGATCAGAAGGCCGCCGACAGCTACTACGGCGACCTGGCGCATCCCTGGTTCGTCCGCACGAAGTACGGAACGATGATGACGACGTTGCCGATGGATCGGATCCAGGAGCTGAAGGCGCACATCGACCGTGGCTTCGAACGCGTCGCGCCGCTCCTCGGTGGGTCGCCACCACTGCCACCAAACCGACCGCTCGTCATCGTGGCGCCGACGGTCGACGAGTACAATCGGCTCGGCACCGATTTCGGCGACGAGAACAGCGCCTCGACGGCCTACCTCATGGCCAACGACCGCCGGATCCAGATCCCGTTCCACGGTCAGATCCGAGCCGGGATCTGCGACGCCTCGAACAAGGACCTGGCGCCGTACTACACCCGCCACGCCGCGGCGATGGCGTACCTGGCCGGCAAATGCGCCGACGCCGGTGCGACCGTGCCACAGTGGTTCGAGCACGGGATCGGCGCGTTGGCGAGCCGCTTCGAGAACGACTGGGACGGCGCCCACTTCTGTCGCACGGGCATCGTGCCCAAGGGGGGGGTCAAGAACCTCAAGAGCTTCTTCAACAGCTTCGCGATCAACCCCGACATGGACCCATCGGACATCGCCTTCAACGTGACCATGGCGGGTCTGATGTTCCACTTCGCCACCAAGGGCGGCGACAGCACCGTCACGGACGCGATGGTCGCGCTGACCGATGCCTTCAAGAACGAGGACAAGTCCGGCATCGAGAAGGGAGCCGAGAAGCTGCAGGCGGCCCTGATCCAGGCCGAAGCGAAGATCGCAGAGCATCACCAGAAGCTGCTGGCCGACAACCGGTGAAAGTCGGCTAGCCGCGGACGACGGTCCGGCGGTGGCGGTCAGACCGCGGTCAGATAGTCACCGCCGACGCGATCGCAGAACAGGAGACCGTGATCGGTCAGACTGAGCCGATCCGCTTCGTTGCGTACGAGGCCCTGTTCGACGTGAGCCTCGATTCGCGAAGCGAAGTGCTCGCGCACCGGCAGTCCGAGGCGCTCCTCGACCAGACGAAGGTCGACCCCATCCCGTCTTCGGATCCCGAGCCACAACGCCTCGGCCGCTCGCTGCATCGGCGCCAGCGTCTCCGCGGTGGCCGCGCACGGCCGCCCGTGCAAGGCGGCATCCGCCCATGCATCGAGCGGTTTCAGATTGGTCCAGCGCACGCCCCGACGGTGACTCGATGCCCCGGGCCCGACCCCGACATAGTCGCCCTGCAACCAGTAGTGGTCGTTGTGCCGACACGGCCCACCGCGACCGGCGAAGTTGCTTACCTCGTAGGCCTCGAAACCGGCCTCGGTCAGCCGCCGCCTCGTATGCAGGAACATCTCGCGGTCGACCTCGTCCTCGTTCGGACCGACCAACTCGTCCCTCATCGCACGATGGAGACGCGTCCCGGGTTCGAATGTCAGGTTGTAGCAGGAGACGTGGTCGGGCCGGAGGAGGAGGGCGCGGTCGAGATCGGCGACCCACTCGACCGGCTCCTCGCCGGGAATGCCGAACATCAGGTCGACGCTGAGATTGTCGAACCCGGCCGCGCGAGCCTCGGCGAATGCCGCCTCGGCGCGTTCGGCCGAGTGAGCCCGATCGAGGAACCTCAGGTGGTGCTCATGGAAGCTCTGCACGCCTATGCTGAGCCGGTTGACGCCGTGTTCGCGGGCGATCGCCGCCTTCTCGGCCGTCATGCTCTCGGGGTTGGCCTCCATCGTCACCTCGGCCGTCGAGCTCAGCCCGACCTGCCGATCGACCATCTTGAGCAGCCGGCGCAACCGCTCGGGACTCAGGAGGCTGGGAGTGCCGCCCCCGAAGAAGACCGACGCCGGAGCGCCTCCTGCCCATGACGCGCGCAGTTCCAGCTCCAGGGCATCGAGGAACCTGTCGTGCGCGCCATGGTCCTCGACCACGTAGGAGTTGAAGTCGCAGTAGCCGCACTTCACGACGCAGAACGGCACATGGATGTAGAGCGAAGGCGCCACGGGCGGCAACCTAACCGTTCTGATTCCATCCAGGCCACAGGGCTACCTGGTCGACAGATCGGCGGGCCCCGGTGGCCACCTTGGCCCGGCCCAGTCCCGGCCTGCACCGACTCCACCGAAAAGCCCTCTTCTCCGAACTCCCATTCGCATCATGAGCCGACCCAAGTTCCTTCCCCTGGCGCCGTTCGCTCTCCTGGCCACAACGCTGGCAGCCCAGACCTCCGTCCTTCCCTACCTACCCAAGAACACGCTGGTCGCGGTCTCCGCGCCCGATCTGGCAAGCTCCATCGCCGAGTTCCAGAAGACGCCGTTGGCGAAGATGTGGCACGAGGAGGAAATGCAGACCTTCCTCGCCGACGCCCTGGAGTTCGCCCAGGAGAGATTCGGGGAAGGGCTGGAGCAGGCGAAGGAGGCCCATGCCAACGGCCAGTTCCCGATCGACCCCGAGCAGCTGCTGAAGCTTCGGGTCGGCGGCATCACCGGTGCCGTGACGAGCCTCGAACTCGGCATGGGGAATCGCGGCCCGGTGCCCAACGTCGGCCTGGTGGTCCACATCGACTTCGGCGATTCGGCCGAGACCTGGAACGGATTGATCCAGATGGGTCTCGGCATGCTCGAGGCCAAGGCCGGCAACAAGCTGGCCAAGACCGAATCCACGATCGGCGGGGTGAAGGTCATCTCGATGGCGCCGAGCGGACGCGGTGTGCCAGAGGAATTGAAGATGGGGCTCAACGTCGCGATGGTGCCGAACGGCATCCTGATCGGGACGCTCGCCGACGACGTCAAGTCGATCCTCGAGAACATGAAGGCGCAGACGCCCGCGCTCGGGGCCGACCCGCGCTTCACCGAAGTCACCGAGCGGGTGCAGGCTCCCGGCGCCGAGATCCAGACCTACGTCCATGTCGATCCGATGGTGGAGTTCGCCCTCTCCGCGCTGACGCTCGCGACCGAGATGGAGCCGAAGCTCGCCATGGTCGACATGGATGGCGTGGAACGCGCCGCGCTTGCCCTCGGCCTGCGCGACCTCGGATCGATGGCAGCGGCCGGCAAGTACGTCGACGGCAAGACCGTGACCCACACCTACCACGCCGCCGGCAAGAGCCACCAGACGACCGCCGCAGCGAAGACGATCGACATGTCCTTCCTCAAGTGGGTGCCCAAGGACGCGGTCACGTTCAGCGCCTGGAACTGGGACGTCGGCTCCATCTACGACCGGTTGGTCGCCGGTCTCGAGGCCTACGACCCCGAGTTCGCCCGCAATGCCCTCGAGCACGTGGCCCAGGTCGAGCAACAACTCGGTTTCAACATCCGCGACGATCTGTTCGGTTCGTTCGGCGATCACGGCATCTCCTGGTCGATGGCCGTCAGCACCATCATGTCGATGCCCGAATCGGCGACCCTGGTCGCCGTCAAGAGCGAGGAGAAGGTGGTCAAGGTCCTGCGCAGCCTCGCCCAGCTCAGTGACGGCATGGTCGAACTCGAAGAAGGCGAGCGCCGCGGCATCCAGGTCTACTCGTTGCGCGTCAACTGGGAGCCACCGCAGGGCATGGGAATGGGCATGAATCCGTTCGACATGTTCACGCCGACGTTCGCGTTCAAGGACGGCTACCTGGTGCTGGGCTTCTCCGTCGGCGACATCAAGCGCGTGTTCAAGCGCATGGAGCGCGAGGATGACCCGAAGGGTGATATCCGCAGCAACAAGGAGTTCGCCGCGATCGCCGGATCGATCCCGGCCAACATCGAGTCCCTCTCCTACACGGACTGGAAGACGCAGTTCGAGAGCTTCTATCAGCTCGCGACCAGCATGCTGGCCCTGGTTCCGATGGGCGAGGACGTCCCGATCGACATGTCTCTCCTCCCCGATTCGGGCACGATGACGCAGCACCTGTTCCCGAGCGTGAGCTACACCACGTCGGATGGCAACGGAAGCGAGACCGTGATCACCAGCCCCTGGGGCCCCGAGCTCGCGCTCGTGTTCGCCGCGCTGGTCGGCGGCGGGGCAGCGGCCTGGGTCCAGGTCTCCGGACGCTGAGCCCAAAGACCCTGCAAAGCGGCATGGTCGCCGCCCTGGCGACCGTCGTTATCTGGCCACTCGCTTGCGGCGTGGCGCCCTTCGCTCCTCGCCGAACTCACGCGACATCACGGCGCAGAGCTTGTCGAGCGCCTGCTGCTCCATCTGCCTGACGCGCTCTCGCGTGAGCCCGAATCGCTTGCCGATGGCCTTGAGGGTCATCGGCTCGGCGGTGTCGAGGCCGAACCGGAGCCGGAGGATCTTGGCCTCGCGCTGGTCGAGCCGCTCGAGCAGCTCGCGCATGCGCTCGATCTCCATCGCGGCCAGGATCTGCTCCTCTGGCGCCTGCGATCGCACGTCCTCGAGCGAGTCCGACACCGAGGAGCCGTCCTCGCTCATCGAGTGCACGGGTTGGGAGTTGGCCAGGACCGTGTCGCGAACGACGTTCCAGTTGTTCTCGGGGAGATCGAGTTCCTCGGCCACCTCCGAGGTCGTCGCGTGTCGGCCGAGACGGTAGTTCAGCTCCATCGCGGTCGCCTTCCAGCGCGACACGATCTCGGACATGTAGGACGGCACGCGCACGGTCTTGACCGTGTTGATCAGGGAGCGACGGATACCCTGTTTGATCCACCACGTCGCGTAGGTCGAGAAGCGGCAACCGGCGTCGGGATCGAACTTCTCCACCGCCTTCATCAACCCGATGTTGCCTTCCTCGATCAGGTCCATGAACGACAGCCCGCGGTTGACGTAGTTCTTCGCGATCGAGACGACCAGCCGCAGGTTGGCGCGGATCATGTGCTCCCGCGCCTGCATGTCGCCCAGCTGGATCCTGGTGCTGAGCTGGATCTCCTCCTCCGGCGAAAGGAGGGGGACCTCGTTGATGTCGGACAGGTAGGTGTCGAGCCCTTGGTCGCGCATGGCAGTCCTATCGTGTGGTGACTGCCCGGCTATCGGCCCGGGTGACGCGTTCCTGCGCAGTGCCGAGCGGCGCCGTCTCGAAACGGGCCCGCCGGCTCGGGATTGCCCGTGGATCGGGCCGCTACATCAGCGCGTAGATGAACGGGGCAACGCCCGTGGCACCGAGCACCAGCAGGACGCCCAGCAGCCCGAAGACGATCAGGATCGGCGCCAGCCACCAGACCTTGTTCTCGGCCATGAACTGGACGAACTCGCTGACGATGCCCCTGTCCTCGTCGGCCGCGGCCTGCAGGAACTCGTCGTCGTCGTTCGGGTCGGTTTCGTGATTCTCGGTCATCGTGGTTCAGTATAGCTTGAAGTAGCTGGCTGGCGATCGGCCCCCGTCGCGAACGTGCCAATAGGACTGCGCCTTGGGGTCGAACTTCCGCCCCATGGCATCGCGGCCCACCAGCTTGAAAACGAGCCCGATCGGCGTCATCACGAGATAGAAAACAGTGGCCATCAGCACGTGCGACAGCACGAAGCCGATCGGGAACGCGACGACCATCAGCACGACGTAGATCGCTAGCGTCAGCGGGCGGAAGCCGGCGAGCAGCAGCACCAGCTGTAGCACGCCGGCACCGAGCGCGATGAGCACCGACGGGTGCGACAGCGCCCAACCGTGACCGGCGAACCTGAGCACCAGCACCGCGATCAGCGGCAGACCGAGGACCGCGACGAAGCCGAACTGCTTGAGCTGGCCCGGCGGCGGATTGAGATCGAGCTTGATCATGGTCAGTCCAGGGCAAACGTCGACAGGTACTTCTCGCGGTCGACCTCGGGCAGGTCCTTCTGCACCGCTCGCCGAATGACGAAGTTCTCGAGCACGAGCACGTCCATCTCGGTGCCGAGGAAGCAACGCAGCGCATCCTGGGG
>JAGQRA010000087.1 GCA_020425885.1 Planctomycetota bacterium
GGTGTACGAGACGCCCGAGGTCGCCTGGTTCGACGGCGTGCACGCGGTGTCGACCGCGACCGGCGACTTCGACTTCCAGGTCGGTGGCTACCTCGGCGCCGCCACACACTTCTACGAGTCGTCGCCGTCCGGCGACCTCGTCGCCGGAGCCCACCTGCAGCTGCGCCCGGTGGCGGCGAGCCGGCTGCGGCTCGACTTCATGCGCCTCGAGGACGACACCCGGCTCTTGAACCATGGCAACGGCCTGTTCGGCGCCAGCTACTGGCACGACTTCGGTTCGACGGTGCAGTTCGAGGCCCAGTACAGCCGCCTCGACAACCGTGACCGCGACGCCCGCGGCCGGCTGTCCTACAGCCTGCCCGAATCCGACCTGCACCTGCAGGTGACCTACTACGGGCTGCTGCTGACCCAAGGTGACCTGGCCCTCGAGGCCGATCCGTTCTTCAACCAGCTCAACGAGCTGCGCCCCTACGACCAGTTCGGCGTGCTGCTCAGCCAGGGCGTCGGCGACAAGCTGCAGCTGCAAGGTGCCGCCGACCTGCGCCGCGTTCGCGACCGGGCCGACATCGGCTTCTACAACCGCGACTTCGATCACTACTACGCCAAGGCGATCCTGGCCGACTTCGACATGAAGGGCCTGACGCTGAGCGGGACGCTCGACTTCTGGGACAGCGACTCACAACTCATGCGCAGCTGGGGCGGGGATCTCAGCTACGAGGTCGATGCCAACACGTTCTCGATCGGCACCTACTATTCCCTGTTCAAGTACGACCTGTTCCTCAACAGCGAACGGGATCACGTCCGCACCTTCTACTTCAAGCTACGACACAAGGCGAGTGAGGCGCTCACCCTCGACTGCGACTACGAGTTCGAGGACGAGGACGACGCCGACTACCACCGCTTCCGCATGGGGGTCTCATGGCGCTTCTGACACAATCCAAAACGACGGGGGCCAAGACGACGGGAACGCGATCCCGCTGGCTGCTGTTGCTGTTCGGCTGCGCCGGCGGCTGCGCCCTGATCAACGTCTTATCGCCCTCGACCCCGACCTTCGGCTTCAGCCATGCCGTGCACGCCGAGGAGGGGCTCGAATGCGACAACTGCCACATCTACTGGGAGACCAGCGATTCGCCGGGAATACCCACGAAGGGTGCCTGCGACCTCTGCCACGAGGACATCGACGCCGAGAAGCCGCCGGAGCGGCAGATCGCGGCGCTGTTCGACGGCGACGTGTTCAAGGCCCTCGGCGCGAGCAAGCTGTCGGAGGAGGTCAAGTTCTCGCACCTGCGACATGCGGCCGGCATCGAGTGCGGCGCGTGTCACACCGGGATGGAGACCAACACCCGCGTCGACGCCAGCGTCGCCCTCACCATGACCGCCTGCCGGGACTGCCACCAGCAACGGTCCATCGCCGACGATTGCCGCACGTGCCACGAGCACCTCGACAGGGATGTCGCTCCGGAGTCGCACGAGTTCCTGTGGACCAGGCGGCATGGCGCCACCTTCCGCGCCCACAACCCGACCACGGCCGACGACTGCAGCCTCTGTCACGATGACTCGACCTGCAAGTCCTGCCACGCGACGACGCGGCCGGAGAACCACGACAACTTCTTCCGCCACCGCGGTCACGGCCTGCACGCCCGGATGGACCGCAATTCGTGCGCGACCTGCCATCGCTCGGACAGCTGCGACGCCTGCCATCAGGATGCCCGACCGCACAGCCACACCGGGTCCTTCTCGGGCGCGCTCAACACGCACTGCCTGGGCTGCCACCTGCCGGTGCAGAACAGCGAGTGCTTCACCTGCCACAAGAGCACGCCGAGCCACGCCACGGCCACGCCCAAACCGGCGGATCACTCGGCCGGCATGAACTGCAGGCAATGCCACGGCATCAGCCAGCCGATGCCTCACGTCGACAAGGGCGACGACTGCA
>JAGQRA010000662.1 GCA_020425885.1 Planctomycetota bacterium
CAACACGATTCACCTCATGTCATGGCGGTCTCGATGCCGAACACCACGCCATCGCCCAGGTTCGGAGTACGGTTCATGGTCAGCCAACAGCCATCCCGGTCGTTGACCGGACTAGCACTACTGTCGCTCGTCGCGGCCGCAGCACCCGCTCAGGATCCGCCGCAGCGACCGCCCGATGCGGTGCCGATCGAGCCTTCGTCCGCGCCGAACGCGCCGGATGAGGGCCACGAGCCCGACGTGTTCGCGCAGCTGTTGGCAGGCCAACAGCAGGAGCGCCAATACGGCAGCAGCCTGCTGATGGTCGGCATTCACGGCTTCCTCGACTTCCAGTACGTGGACCCCGACACGGCGGCATCGGAGTTCGATCTGCACCATGCCAACCTGTTCATCTCCGGCATGATCTCCGAGCAGCTCGAGGCCCATGTCGAAGTCGAGTACGAGCATGCCTCGGAGTCGATCGAGCTGGACCAGGCCGAGATCCGCTACCGGCCGTTCGCGACGCACGACCTCACGCTCGCGGCCGGGAGGTTCTACGCGCCGTTCGGCATCGAACGCCGGACCTGGTATCCGTCCAATCGCCCGTCCGTCAGCCGGCCGGCCGTGTTCGAACAGGTCGTCCCGGGCAACTGGTACGAGACCGGAATCCGCGGCGACTACCAGCGTCGCCTCGGGGCCGTCGACCTGCGCGCCGAGCTCGCCGTGACCAACGGCCTCGGCCCGACGGCGGCGACGGACATCCGGGCGGCGCGGCAGACCCGCGACGCCGATGGCAGCCGCGCCGTCATCGGCCGGCTCGGCGCGGCGATCGCGGATGGACCGGCCTTCGGGCTGTCGGCGGCGACGATGAAGTACGATGGTGCCCACGACATCGGCTTCCTCGGCCTCGACCTCGAACAGCAATTCGGTCCCGTGCTGCTGCGCGGCGAGTGGGTCGGCAGCGAAGTCGAGGATCCCGCCGGCCCGGCCGGTGACTTCCGGCGCAGCGGCCTCTACGTGCTCGGATCGTGCCGCGTCTGGGAGACGGATCTGCAGAGCCTCGACCTGTGGCTGCGCTACGGTCGCGTCGATCCGAACTCGGGCGTCGACGATGGCAACGATGTCGAGACGTTCGCGGTCGGCGCACGGTTCACGCCGACGGCACACCTCGCGGTCAAGTTGGAGTACCTGCGGCAGAACGGACTGCACGGCATCGACGCGACGAGTCCGGACACCTTCCTGGCCCAGTTCGTCGTCGACTTCTGAGTCTGTTCATGGCCACGCTCCCCATGCTGCTGACGTTCTGCCTGCTGCCGCTACGGCAGGAGGCGGAGCGTTCGGCCGAGGAGGAGCGGCTGCGGCTGCGGCTGCCGCTGCACGCGCTGTGCGACCGCGGCCTCGGCTATGCCCGCGACGGCGACCTGGTCCGGGCCGCCAAGGTGCTCGACTTGTTGCGCGCCGTCGCCGGCAGCTTCGATCGCGAGCGTGGCAGCAGAACGGTCGCGGCCCTGGACAAGGCCGTGGCCGGCAAGAAGGGCAGCGAAGTGGCCGAGGCGATCCTGCTGTTGGCCTACGTCGACTTCGCCGATCGCATGGCCGCGATCGGGGCCGGCGGCCAGCTCGACGTGACGGGCGCGCGTCGTCTGCTGCTGGCCGCAACCGCCGACTACGAGCTGCTGGCGCCGCTGGTGCGACTGCGGCATCCGGGCCGGGAAGGCAAGGTGCTCGACGTCGCGCTGCATGCCGAGCTACGGTCGCTGGCGAGTCAGATCCCGCGTGTCGGGCCGGACACCGATGACGGCAAGTGGCTGGCCGGATTCCAGGCCAGGGCGGCCGCGCTCG
>JAGQRA010000663.1 GCA_020425885.1 Planctomycetota bacterium
AACACACTGTCGGTTACGGTTGCACATTCGAGAGGAGTCGCTTTGGCTTCCTGTTGGCTTCGCAACCTCAGGTACGCCCGAGCCTCCTCTCGAAATTCACCCGGCTCGTGAATAGTCCGGGCTAGGATCCAGTGGCACTGCGCGCCTGTCCCCGATGCCCCGATACCCCCTGCGCGGTGCGGAGCGGACCGATCATGGTCGAATCGATGGAGATCCGGTTGCACGGTCGCGGCGGCCAAGGTGGTGTCACCTGCGCCAAGATCCTGGCCGCGTGCTACGCCGCCCAGGGCCGCAGCGTGCAGACGTTCGGCGACTACGCCGGCGAACGATCCGGCGCGCCCGTACGTGCCTACACCCGAGTCAGCGACACCCTGATCACGAATCGGAACAAGGTCTACGAACCGGACCACCTGCTCGTGCTCGACAGCCACCTGCTCGGCCCTGATGTCTTCGCCGGCCTGCGGCCGGGCGGCACCATCCTCGTCAACACCGCGGCGACGCTCGAGGAACTGGTGGCGCAGTGCCCGCCGTTCACGATCGGTGCGATCGATGCGACCCGCATCGCGCGCGAGCACAGGATCGGCACGCGCGCGGTGGTCATCGTCAACACCACGATCGCTGGCGCCTTCGCCCGCATGCACGACGTGCCGCTCGAGGTGCTGCGGCAGGTCTACGGCAAGCTCGGCTTCCTCGGCAACTTCGCGGCGGCCGAGGCGGCATGGTCCGAGGTTCGGATCCGAACGCAGCTCGCATCGCCGGCGGTCGCGAACGACGCGGTGCACGCTGGCGGCGCATCGAGCGGGTCGAAGGCCGACCCGGCACGCCGGACGACGCCGGCCGTAATGGAGCTCGCCGATCATCGCTCGAGTCCGCCGACGCCGCTGAAGACCGGCAACTGGAGTTCGCTGCGGCCGCAGTACACCGAACAGCTCGCGCCGTGCAACGCGTGGTGCCCCGCCGGCAACGACGTCATCGGCTTCGTGCAGTCGATGCACGCCGGCGACGTGCAGCAGGGCGCCGAGATCCTGTCGAGCACGACCCCGTTGCCCGGCGTCTGCGGCCGGGTCTGCCCCGCGCCGTGCATGGAGGGCTGCAATCGGGCCGAGTTCGACGGCGCGGTCAACATCCGCGGCCTCGAACGCTTCATCGCCGACAGCGACGCCGTGCCGACCGTCACCGTCGAACCGACGGCCACCCCCGGCAAGGTCGCCATCGTCGGCTCCGGCCCGGCCGGCCTCACGGCCGCGTACGTGCTGGCCCAACACGGTCACGCGGTGACGATCTACGATGGTGAGCGACAGCTCGGCGGCGTGTTGCGCACCGGCATCCCGACCTACCGCCTGCCGCGCGAGGTGCTCGACCGCGAGGTCGCGCGCGTGCTCGCGCTCGGCGTCGAGGCCAGGACCGGCCGTTTCCTCGATCGGACCGCTCTCGCCGACCTGCCGCGCGAACACGACGCCGTGATCCTGGCGACCGGGCTGCAGCAGCTGACGACGCTCGAGGTCCCCGGCGCCACCCTCGCGGGTGTCGAGCAGGGCATCGGCTTCCTGCACCGTGTCAACGTCGATGGCGACGCTCGCGTCGCCGGCCACGTCGTCGTGCTCGGCGGCGGCAACACCGCGATGGACTGCGCGCGCTCGGCCCTGCGCAGCGGCGCCGACCGCGTCACCGTCGTCTACCGCCGCACGCGGAAGGAGATGCCGGCGATCGGCGAGGAGGTCGACCAGGCCGTGGAGGAAGGCGTCGAGCTGGCGCTGCAGTGGGCACCCGTGGCGTTCCATGGCGACGGCAAGGTCAGCGCGGTCGAGCTCGCCGAGGTCGAGATGGGACCGCCCGACGACAGTGGCCGCCGCCGCCCGGTCGTGACCGAACGCACGCGGACGCTGCCCTGCGATCACGTCCTGCTCGCGATCGGCCAGCGCGCCGACACCGACGTGTTGCCGGCGGGCTGGGAGCTGCGGCAGGACAGGATCTTCGCCGACGGCGAGCCGCTGGCCGTCTTCGCCGCCGGCGATGTCGCCACCGGCGAAGGCACGGTCACCCATGCCATCGGCAGCGGCCGCCGCGCCGCCGACCTGGTGATGCGCCAGCTCGGCGCCGAACTCGAACCCTTCGTGCGACCGCCGCGCGAGCTGGCGGTGCCGGCCACCGACATCCGCTTCGATCACTTCGCCGGTCACGCTCCGGATCGTGGTCGCCTGCTCGCGCCCACCGCCCGCGCCCGCACCTTCGCCGAGGCCGATGCCGGCCTCGCCACCGCCGACGAGGCCCATCGCTGCTTCTCGTGCGGCCACTGCACCCGCTGCGACACCTGCCTCGTCTACTGCCCCGAGGGCATCATCCGCCGTCAGGCGCCGGGCTACGAGGTCGACTACACCTACTGCAAAGGCTGCGGCATCTGCGTCACCGAGTGCCCGCGCGCCGCGATGGAGCTGAACGAATCATGAGCACGGAGTTCCTCAGTGCCAACCACGCCGCGGCGGTGGCCGCGACGCTGGCCGGCCGCGCCAACGCCGACGGCCGCGGCTTCGGCGGCGGCGTCTATCCGATCACCCCGCAGACCGAGTGCATCGAGTACCTCTGCGGCCAGCAGTTCGACAAGGGCGAGATCGTCCGCGTCGAGAGCGAGCATTCCGCCATGGGCGTCTGCATCGGCATGGCGCTCGCCGGCGCGCGCACGTTCACGGCGTCGTCGTCGAACGGTCTGGCCTACATGACCGAGAACGTGTTCGCCGCGGCGATGTACCGACTGCCGATCGTGATGATGGCGGTGAATCGGACGCTCGGGCCGCCGTGGAACATCTGGGTCGACCACGGCGACACGCTGGCGTTGCGCGACTCCGGCTGGCTGCAGTTCTACTGCGAGGACAACCAGGAGGTGTTCGACACGATGCTGCTGGCGTGGCGCATCGCCGAGGACGCCCGCGTGTTGCTGCCGGTGATGGTCTGCCAGGACGCCTTCGTGCTGTCGCACACGATGATGCAGACCGAGGTGGCGGATCTCGAGACGGTGAAGCGCTTCCTGCCGGTGCTGCGATTGCCGCACCAGCTGACCGAACGGCCGGTCACGGTCGGCGGGCTCGACTTCCCGCACGAGACCGAGGTCCATCGCCGGCAGCACGCCGAGGCCATGGCCCGCGTGCCCGCGGTCATGGCGCAGGCGCAGGACGAGTTCGAACAGGTGTTCGGCCGCCGCCCTGCCGCTGCGATCGAATGCCATCGCATCGACGACGCCGACACCGTGCTGGTCGCGATGTCGACCACGGCCAGCACCGTGCGCACCGTCGTCGACGCGGCGCGGGCTCGCGGTCAGAAGGTCGGCGCCGTTCGGGTCCACATGCTGCGTCCGTTCCCCGAGCGCGAGCTGCGGCGGGCGCTCGGCTCGTGCCGGCGCATCGGCGTGATCGACCGCGACATCAGCCTCGGCCACGGCGGCATCCTGTGGAGCGAGGTCCGCGGCACGGCGGCGGCCGGCAGCCTGGTCCAGAACTACATCATCGGCCTCGGCGGCGGCGACATCAGACCGCGCGACATCGACGACGTGCTGGCCGACCTGGTCGCGCGCGAACAGGCCGAAGAGCCCCGGATCCTGGAGGTGGCATCGTGATCGAACCGGCATTGCATGGCCTCGCCCACACCTGCATGGATCGCGCCGACCCGTTGCTGCGACCGGGCAACACCAACTGCGGCGGCTGCGGCATGTCGATCGTGCTCAACATGCTGAGCCGCGGCATCGGCCAACGGCGGGTGCAGCTCGTCATCCCGGCCTGCTGCGGCATCGTCACCGCCGGCCCGTTCCCGTGCTCGGCCTACGGTGCCCCGGTGGTGGCGGCGACGTTCGCCTCGGCCGCCGCCTTCGCCACCGGGATGGCGCGGACGGCGCGCATGAACGGCGACGACACGCGGGTGATCTGCTTCGCCGGCGATGGCGGCACCTACGACATCGGCATGGCGACGCTGTCGGCCGCCGCGGAGCGCGACGAGGATCTGCTCTACGTCTGCTACGACAACGAGATCTACGGCAACACCGGCGGCCAGCGCAGCTCGGCGACGCCGCTCGGCGCGCGCACCTCGACCACTCCGTCGGGCAAGACCCGGCAGAAGAAGGACATCCTCGCCATCATGGCGGCGCATCGCGTCCCGTTCGCCGCGTCGGTCTCGCTGGCCCACCCCGAGGATGCGCTGGAGAAGTTCAAGGTCGCCGTCGGCATGTCGGGCTTCCGGTTCGTGCACGTGCTGTCGCCATGCCCCACCGGCTGGAAGTCCGAGCCCGCGGTCGGCATCGACCTCGTCCGCCTCGCGGTGCGGTCGGGGCTCTATCCGGTCTGCACCGTGTTCGACGGCCACCGCATGCGCATCGACATCGAGCCCGACTTCGACGCGGTCGCGCTGCGCGACTACTTCGCCGCGCAGGGGCGCTTCCGCGACGACGGCATCGACCTGTCGCGGCTCGCCGTCGACATCCGCCAGAACTGGGATCGCCTGCGCCGACAGATCGCTGTCGGAGGAGAAGAGTGATGACCGAGAACGAGAACGTGCCCGAGCCGCAACGGATCTGGTGTCGCCGACTCGAGCAGAACCTGCCGATCGCGGAGCACTCCGACTGCCCCTACTGCTTCGGCAGGCAACAGCAGATCGCCGGCGGCGAGCACACCGAGTTCTGCGACTTCAAGCCGGGCCAGGATCCGATCAACTTCGGCTTCCCGCCCGACACGTCGCGGAACCTGAGCGGCTAGGAGTCTGCGCCACGGGATGATGCCCCGAGGCTGAAGATTCCGGCGAAGGAAAACCCTGCGGCCCAGCACCCTATCGTAAGTGGGGCATGGGCTCGTTCCGCAAGCAAGAGGATCGCCGTCAG
>JAGQRA010000088.1 GCA_020425885.1 Planctomycetota bacterium
AGGCGGGTTATGCCAGCCTCGACTTCCAGACCGCGCAGGGGATGATCGTCGAGAAGACGCCGGGTTGGGACTTCGAGAAGCTCGACCTCGCCAGCATCGACCGCGATCAGGTCGGTGATCTGTGGAAGTTCGTCTTCGACGGGTTGCTCAAGGTGCAGAACCTCGAACTCGGCGCCGGCAATCCGCTGCAGGCCGAACTCGAGGCGTTCCTGCAGTGCGTGCGCGATCGCGGCGTGCCGCGGGTGTCGGGTCGCGATGGGGTGGCGGCGGTGGCGGCGGCCGAACGCGTGCTGGCGGCGATCGCGAAGAACCGTTGGGATTGAGGTGGCGGGATCGAGCCGGGAAACGCCGCGCCGACGCGTGACATCGCGGCGGCAGTCCGGGCGGTGATCGCACCCGTGCTGGTCGGTACCGAGTTCTACCAACAGGCGTTCGCGCCGGTGCCCGGTGCCAATCCGCTGGAGACGCGGCGGGGATCGTTGACACCTACCCGAGAAGTTCCATGTTGCTGCGCGGCAACTCCGGTCCGGGCGCGTAGCATCGCGGCCGCTGCGAGGTAGACTGCCTTGCAAGCAATTCGAAGGCTCCGCCCTGTGGTTCCCGTGTCTGCACGCGGGTCAAAAAGTTGAACCGATGAACATCCTCCGGGATCCGACCTCATGAGCCCTGCGGGAGCAGGAGGCACGCTCTTCGTGGCGTGCCGGCCTGAACCCAATGCCTCTGGGGGGAGCCCACCTGCTTTCAAGGGTTCAACCGACCACCGTCCACGGTCCTCGCGGAGCGGAGCCTCTCGATTTCCACGCCCTGTTCGCTAACCTGCCTCGTGGAGGTGGCGGTATGCGGCAGATTCTGGTCCTCGGCTTGTTGGCGGTTCTCGGTTGGTGGTTGTACGGCGGCTTCTCGGCCCAACCAGCGGATGCCGCAGGCTCGGGAACGACGGTCGGCGGGGTAGATGCGAACGGCCCGGCGAACGGTGATGCGGCCACGACCAGCGCTTCGCGACTCGCGGACCTGCTCGGCGGCGGCAAGGCTGCTACCGACGAAGCCGCCACGCCAGCCGTGCCCCCTGCAGGCATCGCGCTCGACAGCGACGGCCAGCGCGCCCTGCTCGAGCTGATCGCGAGCATCGAAGGCGGCGATGCCGCGGCGATCGATCTCGGCTGGCAGGCGATGGCGAGTGGGGCGCTGGCGGCTCCGTTGCAGCAGCGACTGGCGACAGCGTTGCAGGGACCGGGTCAGCAGGGTTCTGGCGACTTCGCGACGATGCTGAAGCGGCTGGGCAGCCACAACAGCTTCCTGCACAGCCCCCAGGGCCGGGCCCAGGCCGAGGCGGTGTTCGCCGCCGCGATGGCGTTGCCCGATGGCGAGGCGATCGCCGCCGGCACGAAGGTCCTCGAGAGCTGTCTGCGCGGTCGGATCGAGAAGCAGGATGGCGAGGCGCGCGCCTTCGTCAACACCGCCTACGGCAAGTACCGCGCCCGCGCCGCGCGCTGGCTGTGCAATTCCGGCAACGTCGCCGGCGCCCGCAGCTACACGGTGGCCTCGGGCGACAGCCTCAATCGCATCGCCCGCAAGTTCCGGCGTGAGGGCCTGGAGGTCGAAGAGGGCACGATCGCGGCGCTGAACGGCATCCACAACAAGAACGCGATCCAGGTCGGGCAGAAGCTCAAGATCCCGGTCGACCCGATCCATGCCGTGATCGAGAAGCGGAGCTACTCGCTGTCGCTCTACGTCGGCGACCAGCTGCTGCGGCTCTACTGGGTCGGGCACGGTCGCGACGACAAGACGCCGGTCACCGAGTTCAAGGTCGGGGCCAAGAAGCCGCAGCCGCCGTGGACCGCGCCCGACGGCAACGTCTATCCCTACGGGCATCCGAAGAACATCCTCGGCGAGTACTGGATCCAGCTCAGCCACGACTACGCCGCCGGCTTCGGCATCCACGGCACGCCGATGCCCGACACCATAGGCACGATGTCGTCCGATGGCTGCATCCGCATGCTCGCCGCCGACATCGCGGACCTGTTCGAGATCCTGCCGCGCGGCGCCGCGGTCGAGGTCCGGGCCACCGAGGCGCGTTCCTGAGATCCGATGTCGGCGACGCTGATCGCCCTCGGCTGCGCCGCGGTTGCGGGGGCGGTGTACGTCGGCGTGCCGCGCCTCGTCCTCAACCGCCACAAGCGACGGCTGCTCGAACGCTGTCGGCGGCAGCGCGTGATCGTCGTCACCTTCGACGACGGCCCCGGGCGCCTGCTGACGCCGATCATCTGTAACCGCCTCCAGGAGACCGGCCTGTTGGCGACGTTCTTCCTGCTCGGTAGCAACGTCAAGGGCAACGAGGACCTGGTCGAACTGATCCGCAGCAGCGGCCACGAGATCGGTTCGCACGGCGAGGAGCACGTGCATCATCTGTGGTCCTGGCCGTGGGCCGGCATCCTCGACACCAAGAGCGCCTGGAACCGGCTGCGCGACCTGCTCGGTGCCGATGCGACGCGGATGCCGTTCCGGCCGCCCTACGGCAAGATGAACCTGCTGTCATGGCTGTGGATCGTTTGGCATCGCACCGCCGTCATGCTGTGGACGCACGACAGCTTCGACACCCGGCTCGGCACCGACAAGAGCCCGCAGCAGCTCGTCGACGAGCTGCGCCGGGACGGCGGCGGGGTGGTGCTGCTGCACGACTTCGATCGCTCGGTCGCCAACGCCGGCAAGCAGGTGCTGGCCAAGCTCGACGCCGTGCTCGCCCTGCGCAGCGAGGGCTTCGAGTTCTGCCGCGCCGGTCAGCTGCTCGAATCGTGACCGTTCCCGATCGTCAGCCGCCGTCGACGTGCTCGGGGTCCTCGATCGTGAGCTCGTCGTCGCTGCAGGTCAGGAACCCGTGCGGCAGGGCGACCTGCTGGGTGCGGCCGTCCTTGCAGCGTTTGGCGCGCAGCGCGGCCTCGGGATAGGGCAGCTCGCCCGGAATCTGCGCGAGCATGGCAAGGAGCAGCTGGTCGAGTTCGGCCACGGTCCTGACCAGGTGCAGGGCCGGCAGGTGACGCTTGGTGCCGGCGAAACCCTTGAGGTACCAGCCGGTGAACTTGCGGACCTGCATCAGGCCGTGCTTCTCGCCGAAGAACGCGGCCAGCAGGCGGGCGTGCTCGCGCAGGGTCTCGACCACGGTCGAAAGCACCGGCGGCGAGGGCGGTTGTTCACCGCGCAGCACGGCGCACAGTTCGCCGAACAGCCACGGCCGACCGAGGCAACCGCGGCCGACGACGACGCCGTCACAGCCGGTCTGCCGGATCATGCGCAGGGCGTCCCAGCACTCGAAGATGTCGCCGTTGCCGAGCACCGGGATCCGCGTCACGTGCTGCTTCAGCGCGGTGATCGCGTCCCAGTCGGCCTGGCCCGAGTAGAGCTGGGCCGCGGTGCGGGCGTGCAGCGCCACGGCCTGCGCGCCTTCCTCCTGGCCGATGCGACCGGCGTCGAGGAAGGTCAGCAGCTTCTCGTCGATGCCCTTGCGGAACTTGATCGTGACCGGCACCGGGCCGGCGCTCTGCACCACGCTGCGCACGATCCGTTGCAGCAGGGACGGCCGCGCCGGGATCGCCGCGCCGCCGCCGTTCTGCGTCACCTTGCGCACCGGGCAGCCGAAGTTCATGTCGATGTGGTGCACGCCGTGCTCCTCGACGAGGATCCGGGTCGCGCGCGCCAGCGTGGCAGGGTCGGTGCCGTAGAGTTGGATGCTGCGCCGGTCGACCTCGTCGGCGCCGAACGAGGCCAGCTTGAGCGTGCGTTCGTGGCCTTCGATCAGCGCGCGGGCCGTGATCATCTCGCTGGTGTAGAGGCCGCGATCGCGCGAGAAGCGACGGCACAGCGAGCGGAACGGCGCGTTGGTGACGCCGGCCATCGGCGCCAGCACGACCGGCGGATCGATCGTGAGTCCGCCGAGGCGCAGCGGCGGAACCTCTCCTGCGGTCGCGACGGCGACGTCCCGATTCAGTTCGCTGCGCAAGACCAAGGGGGGAAAGTTGGTGCCCAGGAGAGGACTTGAACCTCCATGGGATGTTACTCCCGCTAGGACCTGAACCTAGTGCGTCTGCCAATTCCGCCACCTGGGCCCAAGTGGGGGTTGGGGAAGGTAGCGAAGGCGGCAGGCGATGCAAGTGGGAATGCTTGCCATTCGTGCCGTCGTGCCGTAGCGACTGTCCCGCGATGGCGAAGACCGGCAGCAGCAAGGCCAGCAAGGCGAAGACCCCGGCTCCGGCGAAGGCCGAGATCCTCGTCGGCGAGAATCGCAAGGCGCGGTTCCACTACGAGATCCTCGACCAGTACGAGGCCGGCCTGGTCCTCGTCGGCACCGAGGTCAAGTCCCTGCGCCAGGGCCAGATCAGCCTCGAGGAGGCCTACGCCCGCATCGATGGCGAGGAGCTGTTCCTGATCGGCGCCACGATCCCCGAGTACAGCCACGGCAACCTGCAGAACCACGAGCCGGCGCGGCGTCGCAAGTGTCTGTTGCACAAGAAGGAGCTGAAGAAGCTCCGCGGCTGGACCCAGCAGAAGGGGCTGACCCTGGTGCCGCTGCGCGTCTATTTCAGCGGCCGCGGCTTCGCCAAGGTCCTGATCGGCATCGGTCGCGGGCGAAAACTGCACGACAAGCGGCAGCACCTCAAGGACAAGGAAGCGAAGCGGGAGCTGCGCGGCGGGTGATCGGGCCTTCTCGTCCGACGCCGGGCGAACGGCGCCCACCATGCCCGTGTTACGAAGGGCCGCCGGGGTGATAATCGCGGCATGCATCCATGCCTGCTGCGCGGCCTGCCCGCGGTCCTGCTGCTCGTCGCCGCCTGTGACACCGGCCCCAAAGAACGGCAACCCGCCCCGACCCGGTTCGTGTTATCGGTCAACGGTGATTCCGTGGCGCCGTCGCCGGACCTGGTCGCGCCCGCACTGTCCTACCGCCCGCAGATCGGCGTCGCTTCGTTCGGCTCGAAGTTCCGGCTGACGACACCCGCGGACGAGCCGTTCGCGTTCGATCTCGTCGCCTGGAACGACGGCGCTTCTGGCGCCACCTCGGTCTCGATCAAGCACGTCGGTGACGGTGGCCGCGAGCCGGGCGACAGCCCGGTGTCGCTGGCCCGGGCCGGGATCGCGCCGGCCGGCACCGGCCTGTGGCAGCGCGAGGGCTGGCTCACGGTATCGGGCGATGGCTTCGCCCGTCTGACCCTGCAGGGCCGGATCGACCGCGAGCAGGTGTTCGCCGTCAGTGACGAGCTGGGCGGCATGTCGCTGGTCGTGCTCGCCATCGGCGAGCGCTCGGCCATCAACCAGGCCGATCCGCTGGCGCCGGCGCATCCCGCGGTCACTTCGCGCGCGACGATCTACTCGAGCGATGCCTGGGCGTTCGGCTTGCCGACCATCGCGGTGTCCGGCGATCGCTCGACGATCGTCGCCTACGAAGGCGACCGCGATCTGGCGATGATGCAGGGGCGCTACGAGCTGCGGATGCAGCACGACGCCGCGACCGGCGCGGTCACCGGCGGCGGCACGGTCGAGTCCGGCAACGACAGCGGCAACTGGCGCGATCACGAGATCGCGGCGCTCTACAACGTGCTCGCCGTGG
>JAGQRA010000664.1 GCA_020425885.1 Planctomycetota bacterium
CCCCGGCCGACCGCCGCGGCGGGGATCGGCGTGTACCGACCCCGCTCCATTGCGGTCGAGCTTGCGCCCAACGGCGTAGATCGCGATCCGAACTAGGAGTGTCTACTCAGTGCTGCTTCAGCCGTCCGGCTGCGGCCGACCAACCACGGAGGCTCCCCTGAAACTCCTCCTGCCAAGTAGCGCGCTCCTGCTCCTCGCCGCCTGCGGCACCCCTCATCCCGACGAGCCGTATCCGGGGAAGACCCCGCGGAACATCGAGCTGATCGGCAAGATCGAAGTGCCACCACCGCCGTTCAGCGACGGCGCCTTCCCCTGCACGGATTGCCACGACCCCGAGATCGAGGCCAACACCGAGCGGCGGGTGCTCGAGATGGCCCACGACGAGATCGAACTCCATCACGACGAGGAGCACCGCTGGTGCCACGACTGCCACTCGGCCGTGAACTTCGACAAGCTGCACCTCGCCAGCGGCGAGCTGATCGACTTCACCGAGTCGTACCGCCTGTGCGGCCAGTGCCACGGCGACAAGTACCGCGACTGGCGGGCCGGCGTGCACGGCCGCCGCTCCGGCGAGTGGAACGGACACAAGACCTACCTGCTCTGCGTCCACTGCCACTACTCGCACGCGCCGAAGTTCAAGCCGCTCGCACCCAAACCGATCCCTGTCCGACCGAGCCAACTGCGCCACGGAGACGACCGATGAACCAGACCCTGCCCTCACGCCGCGAGTTCATGTGCGCCGCCGCCGGCTGCGCCGCCGCCGCCACCGCCGCCGGCTGCTCCGACCTGACCCACACCAGCTGGTTCCACTCCCGCTTCCGCGAGATGTCCCTCGAGGAGAAGCAGGGCTTCGTCAAGGACCTCGAGCAGGGCTACAGCGAGAAGTTCGGCAAGTCGGTGACGGTCGGGGTCGAAGAGCCCATGGAAGGGGTCGAGTTCGGCTACGCCCTCGACATCTCCCGTTGCATCGGCTGCCGGCGCTGCGTGTACGCCTGCGTCGACGAGAACAACCAGAGCCGCGACCCGCAGGTCCACTGGATCCGCGTGCTCGAGATGAACAAGGAGAAGGGCGTCGACTTCGCCCACGCCGACGCCTACTACGACGCCGAGCAGGTGCCGCGCGAAGGCCACTTCTACCTGCCGGTCGCCTGCCAGCAGTGCAAGAACGCGCCGTGCGTCAAGTCGTGCCCGGTCGGCGCCACCTGGCAGGAGAAGGACGGCATCGTCGTCGTCGACTACGACTGGTGCATCGGCTGTCGCTGCTGCATGTCGGCCTGCCCCTACGGCGCGCGACACTTCAACTACGCGACGCCCTCGATCCCGGCCGAGGAGCTCAACCCGAAAACCCACAGCCTCGGCAACCGCCCGCGCCCGAAGGGCGTGGTCGAGAAGTGCACGTTCTGTATCCAGCGCGTGCGCAACGGCCGCTATCCGGCCTGCGTCGAGGTCTGCCCGGTCGGCGCCCGCAAGTTCGGCAACCTGCTCGACCCCAACTCCGAGGTCCGCTACGTGCTCGAGCACAAGCGCGTGTTCGTGCTCAAGGCCGAGCTCAACACCCAGCCGCGGTTCTTCTACTTCTACGGTCTGTGAGGCGATCGTGACCAGCATCCGTCAGTTCTACCAGTTCGCCCTCGGCAGCCTGCGCATCGCCCTGCACGGCAATCTCCTCTACTGGAGCTGGATCGGCGCGCTGCTGCTGATGATCGCCATCGGCGGCTGGGCCTACATCCACCAGCTGCAGGAAGGCCTGATCACGACCAACATGCGCGACCAGGTGTCCTGGGCCTTCTACATCGGCAACTTCACCTTCCTGGTCGGCGTCGCCGCCGCCGCCGTGCTGCTCGTGATCCCGGCCTACGTCTACCATTGGAAGCCGATCAAGGAGGTCGTGATCCTCGGCGAGTTGCTGGCGATCGCGGCGATCGTGATGTGCTTCCTGTTCGTGACCGTGGACATCGGCCATCCGGAGCGCTTCTGGCACCTGATCCCGGGTCTCGGCACGCTCAACGTGCCGAGCTCGCTGCTGGCCTGGGACGTCATCGTGCTGAACGGCTACATCGCGCTCAACCTCGTGATCGTCACCTACATGCTGTTCTCGCTCTACCGCGGTCGACAGCCGAAGAAGTCGATCTTCCTGCCGCTGGTGCTGTTCTCGATCCCGGCGGCGCTGGCGATCCACACCGTCACCGCGTTCCTCTACAACGGCCTGCCGGCGCGGCCGTTCTGGAACGCCTCGATCCTGGCGCCGCGCTTCATCGCCTCGGCGCTGTGCTCGGGACCGGCGGTGCTGCTGATCCTGATGCAGCTGCTGCGCAAGTTCACGCGCTTCGAGATCGACGACCGCGCCATCTGGAAGATCGCGGAGCTCATGGCCTACGCCATGGCCGTCAACCTGTTCCTGCTCGGCGCCGAGGTCTTCAAGGACTTCTACAGCAACACCGAGCACCTGGTGCACATGCGCTACATGTTCTTCGGCATCGGCGAGCACACCGCCATCGTGCCCTACATGTGGCTTTCGGTGTTCTGCTCGATCGGCGCCTTCGTGCTGTTCCTGATCCCGCGCACCCGCACCAATCCGATCACGCTCAACATCGGCTGCCTGCTGATCTACGTCGGCGTCTACCTCGAGAAGGGCATGGGCCTGGTGATCCCCGGCATGACGCCGGACACGCTCGGCGAGATCTACGAGTACTTCCCGTCGAACTCAGAGATCTGGATCTCGGCGGCGATCTTCTCGGTCGGCTTCCTGGTGTTCACCCTGATGGTCAAGGTGGCGACGCCGATCATGCTCGGCGAGTTCCGCTCGGCCGGGGCCAAGGCCGCAACTCACTGAGCCGCGGCCGACTCGCCGGCCGCGACCTCGCCCTGGCGCCACCGGCCCAGGATCCATGATCCGGCGGCCGCGGTCAGACCGAACGAGAACACGCTCAGCACCAGCGCCACGCCCTGCAGCTGCAGCATGTCGACCGCGAACACCTTGCCGCCGGCGATCACCGCCGCGAGCACCGCGCTGCCGAGCAGCTGCCGATCGTGCCACCGCAGCGCCAGCACCAGCAGGATGACGGCGATGAGGTTCAGCAGGACGGACTGCGTCGCCATGAAGGCGGCATCGATCTCGGTGACGCAGGCGGCGAGCAGCGGCCAGGCGATCACGCTCACGCCCGCGAACAGCGTGGCCACCCCGCACCACAGCAGCGCGATGGCGGGGCGGTCCGTCGGCGAGACCCGCACGACCCAGGTGCCGGCGGCCGGCGGCACGCGGCGGGCGATGCGGAAGTGCAGCAGGGCGACGACCGCCAGCACCAGCGCCAGCGCTGCCGTGAGCAGCGGCGAAGCCGACGGCGCCGACCAGGTGCCCAGCGCCATGGCGAAGACGGTGACGCCGACCTGCAGGTTGGCACCCGTGACACGCATGCCGGCACTGGCCACCCGCGTCGACCAGGCGGCCAGCGACAGCCCGGCGACGGCCGCCACCAGCAGCGCCGCATCCCCGGAGCCGGTGACGTAGCGCGCCGACGGGATCAGCATCGTGGCCGCCGCGATCGCGAAGCCGGCCACCGCAGCCGCGGTGACGTTCGCCCTGGCCAGGCGCCAGGCCAGCAGCGCCAGCACCGCGGCGATGGCGGTCCCCAGGAAGCCGAGCAGGCGCGGCGCCCCGAGCCAGGCATCGACCACGCTGGCGGCCGCGGCGCACAGGGCGAGGACCGCCACCGTCGGCAGCGTCAACCAGAACGGCGTCGCCGCATGCCGACACCGCTGGTAGGCGAGACCGATCAAGGCGGCGAAGGTCAGCAGCAGCACCGGCGCATGCCACTGCTGCCACAGGTTCGCCGGCACCGGTTCACCGCGGCCCAGCACGGCGGCGATCTTGAACGTCCACAGCAACCAGAAGAAGCCGAGCAGGGCGGCCACGGGCCACTGCAGCCAGGCGTGCCGCCGCGCCGACAGGCAGCCGACCGCCCCGACCAACGCCAGCAGCAGCAGGGCGGCCGTGGCCGGGAACAGCGGCGCCGGATAGCCCATGCCGATGCCGGCCACGGCGGTGGTCAGCGCGCCGACCTCGATGATCGCGGGGGTGCGATACCGGCAGCCGAGCACGATCGCCGCCACGCAGGCGGCGAACAGCA
>JAGQRA010000665.1 GCA_020425885.1 Planctomycetota bacterium
GACAGCCAGCCGCTCCTGCCCTCGGGATTGTCGGCGTCGAGTCGTTCGCGCAAGCGGGCCAGCGCGCGGGCGAGCCGCGTCTTGATCGTGGCGGTGGGAACGCCGAGCCTGGCGGCGATCCGTCGCGGTTCGAGGCCTTCGTAGTAACGCAGGAAGACGACGTCGCGGTAGTCGCCGCCGAGCTCGTCGACGTGCCGCAGCAGGCGTCGGCCGACTTCGAGCTTGCTGGCGATGTCCGCGGTGTCGGCAGACTTCGGCTCCGCTGCCCAGACCTGCTCGCGGTCACGGCGGCGGCGGTCGCTGCGGATGTGACGCGCGGCACGGATCCTGAGCACCGTCGCGAGCCACGGCAACAGGTCGCGGATCCGACGCGGGCTGCCGCTGCGGGCCGCGACATAGGCCTCCTGCATCAGGTCGTCGGCTGCGGCCTCGTCGACGGCGAGGCGGCGGGCGAGGGAACGGAGCAGCGGTGCGTGTTCGGCGAACTCGGCGTCGAGGTTCATGTCTCGGGTCCGTGGGGTTCGGGTGTACCCGGTCTGTTCCCGCCGCGCGGGAATCGATGTCAGGAAAGTCGGCGCCGTGCAGGTAGCCAAGGGACGCAACCCCGGTGGCTGCAGTAGGTCTGGGGCCGCCGCCCGAATGCGGGCGAAACCGGGTCCGGGGATCGGACTACTCGGGACGTCCGTTGCTCCTTCGTCCCGTCAGGAAAGCGCCATGCCATTGATCCGTCCGCGTCTGTTCCTCGTCACCATGTCCCTCGCCCTGGCCGCGGTCGGGCTCGATGCCCAGCAATGGGCCGAACGCGGCAGTCGCCCGAGGTACTACGCCTCGGTGTATCCCGAAGCCGGCGCCGGCGGTGGCGCGATGCTGATCCGCAGAGGCGTGATCCGGGCATGGGACGGCCTCGGCTGGCGACCGCAGGCCTCGTTGCAGGGAGCCCCGGTCGGCATCATCAACGACATGGCCTGGGATCACGGCCGCAACCGCACCGTCGGTATCGGCCTCGACATCGCCGTGTTCCCGTACCAGCCGCGCACCATCGAGCTCGTCGACGGGGTGTTCCAGGTGTTCACGGCGGTGCCGCCGGTGACGCCGTTCGCGCTGCACTACGATCCTGCGCTCGGCGGTGTCGTCGCGTTCACCTCGTCCGCCACCGCGACCCAGGACTACCTTTGGAACGGCAGCTCCTGGACGCCGCTGCCGGCCAACGTGCGGCCGCTCGCGGTGCAGGACCTCATCACCGCCGATCTGCAGCGCTCGCGCCTGGTCGCGCTCACGACGAACTCACCCGGCCCCGGCGGTCAGACCTACGAGTGGGACGGCACGAGCTGGATCCAGCTGCAGCCGGGTTCGTCGCCGCCGGCGCGCGACGCGGGCACGATCGCCTACGACCCGGCGACCGGACTGACGACGCTGTACGGCGGTCGCTCGGGAACGGTCGCGCTGCGCGACACCTGGCACTGGAACGGCACCAACTGGTTCCAGGTCGGTGGTGCCAACGTGCCGCAGACCTCGGCCGCGATCGAGCTGATCCTCGACCGCGTCGGCGGCGGCTTGCGCCTGCTCGACCTCGCCGCCCACTCGGTGCGCGACTATCGCTGGTCCAACAATGCCTGGCTGCCCGAGAACATGACGCCGCCCGCGTTCGCCGATCAGCTCCTCGGCTTCGACCGGGCCCGCGGCGTGGTGACGATGCTGACCGGGGATCTGACCCATCAGTGGGATGGCTTCACCTGGAGTCTGGCGGCGACCTCGGGGCCGGGCCAGCGCAGCCTGACGACGCTCGCCTTCGATGGCAGTCGCAACGAGATGGTCGTCTTCGGCGGCAATCGCGGCGTCCAGCGGCTCGACGACACCTGGACCTGGAACGGCGTACGGTGGGCGCAGCAATTCTCGGCGTCGACGCCGCGAGCCCGCAGCCTGCACGCGATGTTCACGAGCACGGCGATGAACGGCGTCGTGATGTTCGGTGGCATGTACAACGGCATCGTCCCGCTCGACGACATGTGGCTCTGGAGCGGTGGCAGCTGGACCGACGTCACCGCCTCGTTCCCGCTGCGTCCCGTCGGCGGGTACTGCGCCGGTGCGAGCGGTCGTCCCGGCCAGACCCCGTTGGTGGTGTCGAGCAATGAGCTGTGGTCGTTCAACGGCAGCTGGAGCCTGCTCGACAGCAACGTCCCGCTGGTGAGCTTCCAGTTGCTCGAGATGACTCCGGCCGGTGACGCCGTCCTGGTGGCGAACAGCACCGCGAACCGCTGCTACGAGTTCCAGAACGGCGCGTGGCGGCAGCGCCCCGGTCCTGACACCGAGATCACGGATCTGACCTTCGATCCGGTGCGCGGCGATGTGTTCGGCATCGGCTATGGCCACGAGGCCATCTACTCGTCGCCGCTGGCGACCAGCACCAGCGTCGGTCAGGCCTGCACTGCCAGCCGCTTCGCCCTGTCGGTCTCCGGCGACCCGTACGTCGGCAACGCCGGCTTCAAGGTCAACGCCGACGGCGCCCAGGGACTGGCGGTGTTCGGCATCAGCTTCGTTCCGGCCCAGATCCCGTTGGGCAACGGCTGCTACTCGTATCTCGGCAACCCGGTCGTCACCGGCTTCGTCGCTGACAACGCCTACGGCATCGCCTCGCTGCCACTGGCCGTGCCGTTGGTCACGGCGCTGCGCGGCGTTCAGCTGCGCGTGCAGGCGGCCGGCCCGCAGCGCGGCGGCCCCTACGGCGGACTCGCGGTATCGGCCGGGATCGATCTGACGATCGGCGGCTGACCGGTCGGAGTTCAGCCCATCGCTCGCCACGGATCGTGTCCGTGCGTTACGCACGAGCGGGAGTCGGCGTCGAGGCGGCGCGGCTGCCGCTGCAGTTAATTGAAACTATCACGCGGCGCCTTGCTACTGTCAGGCTCTCCGCCCGATCGATCGCCGACCCGAAACCGGTCGGCTCTCTGCCCATGAATGCGAACCGCGCCGCTGCTCTTCTACCTTTGCTCCTCGCACTCGCCCCGGTCCTGCCGTCGCAGTGCCAACCTTCGTGGAATCGCATCTCGCAGCTGGGATTCGGCGTCAACGGTCAGGTCCGGGCGCTGCAGCGATGGGATCCCGACGGTGCCGGTCCGCTGTCCGAGGTCATGGTCGTCGCCGGCGGTTTCACCGAGGCCGGTGGCATCCCGGCCTCGAACATCGCCATCTACGATCCGATCTCGGGCACCTGGTCGAGCATCGGCGGTGGCGCGAACGGCACCGTCAGCGCCCTGGCCGTCGCCGCCAACGGCGATCTGCTCATGGGTGGCGTCTTCACCGCCGCGGGCGGTGTGAGCGCCAATGGTGTGGCGCGATGGAACGGTTCGTCCTGGCAGCCACTCGGCGTCGGACTCGACGTGATGCCCGGAGTCTCCGTGCGCGCCCTCGCCGTGAGCACCTCGGGTGAGATCTTCGCCGGTGGCGACTTCTCGTCTTCGGGCGGCAACCCGTTGCTCTACTTCGCGCGATGGAACGGCACGAGCTGGCAACAGGCCGGAGCGGGACTCGCGTCCATGTTCGGGTGCCCGCAGATGTATCTCGGCGTGACGGGTCTGCTGGCGCTCCCGAACGGCGAGATCCTCGCCAGCGGCCAGTTCTCTCTGGTATCCAATTCGCTGGTGCAGCAGTTCGCGAGCTGGGACGGCACGACGTGGCAGGGCGTCCCAGGTGCCCCGGCCTTCACTTGCGTCACATGCATGACGCAGCGGGCGAACGGCGACATCGTGGTCGGAGGCTCCCTCAACAGCACATATCAGGTGCAGAGCTGGGACGGTTCGTCCTGGCAGCAGCTCGGCGCGGTGCCCGACAAGCCCCTGGTCCTCGCGGGGCTCGCCAATGGCGACGTGCTGGTCTCGACCACGGGTACGACGGCCCCGGGCATCTTCCAGTGGACCGGCGTGTCATGGCTGCAGCGCACCCGTCTACCGGCGATCCTGCAGTTCGGCCTCGCCATCGCCGCCGTACCCGGTCTGGCACCTGATGCGTTCATGGTCGGTGGCAACTTCACGACCTACGGCTCGACCGCGGCGACCGCCCGTGGCCTCCTGCTATGGGACGGTGTCGCGTGGACCGCTTCGCCCGGCGGGTTGTCGGGAGGCGTCGACGGCTTCTGTGCGATGGCCAACGGCGACGTAATCGCGGGCGGCACCTTCACCCAGATCGGCGGTGTGCCCGCGACCAACGTCGCCCGCTGGAACGGCACGACCTGGTCGGCCGTCGGCAATGCCCCGTCCGGCGTCTACGAAGTCGCCGCACTCGATTCGGGTGAGATCTTCGCCGGGACCTTCTACGGCACATACCGGTGGGCGGGCTCGACCTGGCAACAGATCTCGACGACGACGACGTGGGGACTGTTGGCGCGCCGGAACGGCAGGATCGTCGCCTGGGACGCCGATATCACCGAGTGGGATGGCACCGGTTGGACGACCATCCCGGGGGCGCGCAACATCATCGATGTCGTCGAGGCGCCGAACGGTGACCTCATCGCGATCGGCAGGTCCTGGCCGTTCTTGCCACTCACGACCTACATCGCCAGGTGGGATGGCTCGTCGTGGACGGACCTCGACCCAACGCAGCAACTGACCTACCCGCCGGACCTCGTCGGCATCGGGCCGGGCGGATCGGTCGTGGTCTCATGGACGGTGCACACCACTCCGCCAACGATCGGCATCATGGAGTTCGATGGGACCTCATGGCATTCCATCAACGGCGGCTTCGACAATCAGATCATGGACCTGCTCACCCTGCCCGACGGTGATCTCGTCGCCATGGGTCTGTTCCAGACCACGGGCGGGCCGGCGACGAGCGCCTTCATCGCTCGCTGGGACGGCACGGCCTGGAACGATGTTGCCGGGGGACCCGGCCAGCCGGTCTGGGATGCCGCCATGCGCCCGTCCGGTGAGATCTTCGTCTCGTTCGGCGGCTTCTTCGGCCGCACCTTCGCGCTCGCGACGAGCCCGTGCCTGCCACGAAGCACGGCGCTAGGCAACGGTTGCCCCGGGTCGGGCGGTGCCAATCGGCTGACCGCGCTCACCTGGCCGCAGGTCGGCGCGCCGTACCTCGCGCGCGGTACCGAACTGCCGGCCACCGGGTTCGTCGTCGACGTGATCGGCCTGCAGGCGAGCACCGTCGCGCTGTCGACGTTGACGCCGTTGGCTCCGGTCGGGTGCACGGGCTTCGTCAGCCCGCTCGCCAACTCGATCCTGTCGCCGGTCGATGGTCTCGCCATTCGCGAGTTCGATGTGCCCAACACGATGGCCCTCGTCGGTGTCACGTTCCGCCATCAGATGTTCCCGGTCGAGACCGATCCGCTCGGCGCCGTGGTCGCGTTGACGGCGACCAACGCCTTGAACCTGATCATCGGCAGCGTGCTGTAGCCGCCAGGACGCTCGATGCCGGTGGCACCTCACCACTCGATGAGGCCGAGGTGGCAGTAGCGGTAGTACAGCTCGAGCACCATGATGTTGATCGCGGTCATGCCGAGCCGTCCCGTGCGGTCGCCGAGCTTCCCGGTCGGTTCCCACGAGCCGTGCCACTTCCCGCCCTGCAGTTGTGTCTTGGTGATGCGGGCGAGTTGCTTCTGTGCCGTGGTCCAGGCCTTGCCGCCGCGCCGGAAGACGAGGGCCGCGGCATAGAACGTCTGCAACGGATCCGCCGCGACATCCTCAGGCCAGCAAGCCGGCAGTGCATTCAAGCGAGTCTCGTCCGGTTCGCTCAGTTCGGCGAACAGCGCCGCGGCCGCGCGTTGCCTGCCGCCGACGATCTTCGTTGGTGGCAAGGCATCGAGTTGTTGCTGCAGCGCGAGGCCCTCGGCCTGGACGGTCTGATCGTCGATGTGCTGTGCGGCGAGGCCGGCGAGCAGGCTCCACAGTCGCACCTCGATGTCGGGCGTCGGTCGGTAGACCGCGAGCTGGCGCCGCAATGCCTTGACCGCGGCGAGGACGTTCGGAGTCAGCAGGCGGTAGCCGCTGAGGCGTGCGCTCTCGCCGAGGGCGAAGGTGGCCATGGCATGATCCAGCAACCAGTCGGGGTCGCCCCGCAGGCCGATGCGGCCGCGATCGTCCTGCTGCGCCCGCAGCCATTTCGTCGCCACCTTGATCGGCGCCCGCTGCGGTCCCTTGCGGAGTGTCGAGCCGTCGCCGAGCATGGCCAACAGCACCAGCGCGTTGACCCGGACATCGGCATCGGCCGGGCCACCGTAGTGTTCGGCGGAGAAGTGATCCGCGTCGTCGAGCGCGAGTTCGAGGAAGTGTTGCCCGGGTGTTGCCGAGGCGAGCAGCAGCCAGCAACAAAGGACGAGGGCGAGCCGGACCATGCCAGAGCAACGACCCGCCGATGGTCGGGGTTCATGGCGCGCCAGCGAGCAGCAACTGCTACGGGCATGTAACAGGCCTGGGCAACCTGTGTCGAAACGGCTGACTTCCAGCCATGGCTGCGTGTTGCGATTGCGACATCGGCATGTCCGAACCGTCCGACAACCACATCGCCCTGATCTGCATGCCGTGGCATGGGCTGTCGTCGCCGTCGCTCGGCGTCGCCGTGCTGCAATCGGCCCTGCGCCGCTGCGGCTATCGTTGCACGAGCCACAGCCTGTTCCTCGACTTCATGGCCTTCGTGAGCTCGGAGCGCATCCCGGCCCGGATCCGCCTTCGCATCGAGGACTACTTCGCGGTCAGCGATGTCTGGTTCTTCGATGCCCCCGGCGAGTGGGTGTTCGCGGCGGCGTTGCGTGAGCCCGATGCCCGACTCGATCGCGACTACTGCTCGAGCCTGCGGCGGAAGGGCATGCCGCACCGCCTGATCCGGCGGCTCGCCGAGCTGCGCGCCTACGTGCCGGCGTTCCTCGAGGAATGTGCGACCCGCATCCTGGCCGACCGCGCGCCGGTCGTCGGCTTCACCACCACGTTCGGCCAGGTCGTCGCGTCGCTCGCGCTGGCGCGCGTCATCCGGCGACGCGCACCGGCGGTGAAGATCGTGTTCGGTGGTGCCAACTGCGAAGGTGCGATGGGGGCGGCGCTACTGCGCGGCTATCCGGACCTCGTCGATGTCGTGGTGCGCGGCGAGGGCGACGTCGCGCTGCCCGAGCTGGTCGAGGCGCTCGTGGCCGGCGATGCGATTCCCGACCTGCCCGGCATCTGCAGCCATGCGCCGCCGTCGCGCGATGACGAAGCGGCCGCGCCGGCGAGGTGCATCCCGGAGGCTGTGACTGCCGTGGCGATGGACGACGTGCCGCCGCCGGACTACACCGACTACTTCTCGCGCCTCGAAGAGCTCGCGCTGCAGACCGCGATCGTCCCGGTCCTGCCCTACGAGTCGTCCCGCGGCTGCTGGTGGGGTGCCCGTTCGCACTGCACCTTCTGTGGCCTCAACGGTCGGCTCATGGCGCATCGGTCCAAGGCGCCGGACCGCGTGCTCGCCGAGTTGGTCACGCTCGCCGATCGTCACCGCGCACTCGACTTCACGATGGTCGACAACATCATCGCGCTGGAGTACTTCGACAGCCTGCTGCCGCGGCTGCGCGACAGCGGCTTCCACCTCAAGCTGTTCTATCAGACGAAGTCGAACCTGAGCCGCGATCAGGTCGGCCGGCTTCGCGATGCCGGCGTGTACGCGATCAGGCCCGGGATCGAGAGCCTCAGCACGCCGATCCTGCGCCTGATGCGGAAAGGCGTGACCGGCATCCAGAACCTGCAGCTGCTGAAGTGGTGCGCCGAGATCGGCGTCCACGCCGCGTGGAGCGTCATCTACGGGCTGCCCGGAGAGCCGGCGGCCGAGTACGAGCGCATGGCCGCGGTCGCGCCGTTGCTCATGCACCTCGCGCCGCCGAGTCTGGCGCGGCTGACGCTCGATCGCTTCAGCCCGTATTGGCAGGATCCGGCCGCGCACGGTCTCAGGATCCGCGGCGCGCCGGCACACTTCGCTGCCTTGCACGATCTGTCGCCCGAACTGCGCAGCGAGCTGACGTGGACGTTCGACTACGAGCTCGTCGAGGGGCGTGATCCCGAGGGCTATGTCACGCCGTTGCGCCGGCAGATCGAGATCTGGCGGCGCGAGGTGCATCAGAACCGCGGTGCCCTGAGCTATCGCCGGGGGCCCAACTTCGTCACCATCGACGACCGGCGCACGATGCGCCAGGACGGGCCGAGACGGTACGTGCTCGAGGATCTCGAGGCGCAGGTCTACTGCGCCTGCGACGCGGTCGCGACGCCGCAACACATCGCGACCCGAATCGGCGGCGCGGACCTCGAACGGATC
>JAGQRA010000666.1 GCA_020425885.1 Planctomycetota bacterium
ACCGGGTTGGCGCCGGCGGTCACGTTGCGGATGCCCTCCTCGAAGATCGCCTCGGCGAGCACGGTCGCCGTCGTCGTGCAGTCGCCGGCGATGTCGGAGGTCTTCGACGCGACTTCCTTGACGAGCTGGGCGCCGAGGTTCTCGTACTTGCCTTCGAGCTCGATCTCCTTGGCTACCGTGACGCCGTCCTTGGTGACGGTCGGGCTGCCGAAGGACTTCTCGATGATTACGTTGCGGCCGCGCGGGCCGAGCGTGACCTTCACCGCGCGCGCCAGCTTCCTGACGCCGTCGCGCATGCGCTCACGTGCTTCCTGATCGTATGCGATCTTCTTGACTGCCATTGGAGTTGCTCCGTCTTCTTGTAGTCGTCTGTGTGTTGTTCGTGGTGGGAAGCGCGCGGATCAGTCGATGATCGCGAGGATCTCGTCTTCGCCGAGGATCAGCAGCTCATCGCCGTCGAGCTTGATCTCGCTGCCGGCGTAGGAGGAGAACAGGACGCGGTCCTTCTTCTTGACCGACATCGGCTGACGGGATCCGGTGTCGAGCAGCTTGCCATTGCCGACGGCGACGACGATGCCTTCGCGCGGCTTCTCCTTGGCGGTGTCGGGGAGGATGATGCCGCCCTTCGTCTTGTCGTCGGCTTCAACGCGCTTGACGAGTACTCGGTCGCCGAGGGGGGTAACGGTCGTGGACTTGGTCTTGGACATTTGATCTGTTGGGAGGGGGGTTGGGAGAGAGTGGTTCGTCGCGCCGCGCATCGCCTCAGAAGGAGGGGCGTGGTCGCTTCTGGGGTGGGGAGATCGTCGGTCGGCCGGGCGGCAGATTGGTGCGCGTGAGCGGGCCGCCGAAGTGGGTTCGGATCAGCTGCTCGACGGTCGAGCGCAGCGCTCCGAGTTCGAGTGGTTTGCGCAGGAAGCTGAAGAAACCGGCATCGCGGGCGGCCAGGATCTCCTCGGTCGAGGCCAGGCCCGACATCAGGATCGCCGGCAGCGGGCGCGAAGCGGCCAGCTGGCGGAACAGCTCGAGCCCGGTGATTCCCGGTAGGTGGTAGTCGAGGATCGTGAAGTCGAAGCGGAGCTGCGCGGCCAAGCCCATGGCTTCCTCACCCTCGGCGGTCGCGGTCACGTCCCAGCCGTTGCTGGCCAGGAACTCGCAGAGGCATGCCCTCAGGGAGTCGTTGTCCTCGACCAGCAGAATGCGGAAGCTCTGGAACATTGAGTGCGCGTGGGGACCGGATTCCGTCCGGTTCGCGCGCTGAGCAAGCCATGTGCCGCCGCAATGAGCAGGCGCAAGCGGTTGGTTTGTCTGGGCTTAGAGGGGCGGCCCTGGCCACTTCGAGATTCGACGGCTGCCATTATGACAAGGCGGCACTGCGGGCGCCTGTCATCTTGGCGTCTCACTCCTCGTCGTCTTCTTCCTCTTCCTCTTCTTCCGAGTCCTCGTCCTCGTCGATGTCGGCGTCGATGTCATCGAAGTCGGCGTCGTCCTCGTCGAGGTCTTCTTCCTCGTCCTCGTCGACGTCGTCTTCGTCCCAATCGTCGCTGTCGTCGTCGACGTCACCTTCCTCTTCTTCGTACGAGGCGAGGATCCGGTCCCAGTCTGCTACTTCGATGGTGCTGTTGCAGACCATGCAGACGCTGTCGTTGTCGCGGAGGTCCTCGAGTTCGTCGAGATCGCGATAGACCTTGCCGCACTCGCGGCACTTGACGATCTTGCCCATGGCTGTCGGTGTCGGGATTGAAGGGCGGGTTGCTACCCGGTGCGCACGCGATGCATACCGCCCTAGTCCCGCAAGGCAATGGGCCCCCCGGGTTTCTTTTTCGGCGGCGTTGGTGGCCATGCCGAAAGATGCCCCATGAGCAAGTCCATCCTCGCGATCGGGGCCATCGGCCTCGGTGGCTGCGTCGTGCTGAGCGTGCTCCTCCGACAGGCTCTGGAGGCGCAGGGTCAGGCGCTGGCGAGTCCGATCGCCAAGGGGCTGGAGCAGCAGTTCGGCCGGCGATTGGCGGGTCCGGTGAGGGTCTCGACGGAGTCGGAGCAGGGCCGGTCGCGCATCGCGGTGCGGATGTGCGTCCTGGCCGGATTGCAGAAGGAGCGCATCGCGACCGAGGCCGGGTTGTTCGTCTGGAACAGAACGCACGGAACGGAGGGAGCTCCCGACCAGGTCGTGGTCACGGTCTTCGATGATGGCGACGGGCTCACGACGACGCGGACCGTGCCGCGACCGAGCCACATGCGTTGATGATGGAACCTGCCGGTGAGACGGCGGCAGCGGGCGCAGCCGCCATGACATGGCCGGCATCGCGTAGCCGTCGGTCCGGGGCACCTCGAGGTCGATAAGCGGACCCATGGTTGCCGCAGTCGTCTTCGCCTTCGCCGTTGCGGACGGATTGGCGCCAGTGGTCGGTGCGGCCCCCTTCGAGGTCCTGGCGCGTCAGCTGCCGCGGCTGCTCGTCGTGCGCCTCAACCGCGGCGGCGATCGCGGTGTCCGCTTCTTCCCGTTCCTCGGCACGGTGGCGGGGAGTCGGACCTTCCTCGAGCTGCGCGAGCGCTTCGAGCCCGAGCAACTGGCCGACCTCCACAAGCAGGGCGACGTCGGCCTTCTCTGTGACGGTGTTCTGCATCAGGACGTGCTGCGGTGGCGGGCGATCGATGGCGCGTCGCTGCGAGTTCTGCGCGAACTCGAGCTGCCGTTCGATTCGACCAGCCCGACCGAGGTGATGACCAGGTTGGAGTTCGAGGTCATGGATCTGCTGGGGATTCCGGGCCGACCGCACGATGACCTCGGCCTCGACGGGCCTGCGGTCGGCTGGCTGCTGATCCTGAAGGACGCGCTGTTGCGGCGGGAGGCCGGGCTCGGCGACGATGGCAACGACCCGTTCCGGAGTGCGCGTCGGTGCATCGAGCTGGCGCCTGGCGCCGCGGCGGTCGCCGATGTCGTCATGGATCTCGCCGCCCATCTGCTGTCGTCGAGTGAGGCCAGGTCCGATGTCGCGGACGTGCTGGCCCGGCTCGCAGATGGTCCGGAACTGGCGTCCGCACGCTGCGAACGGCTGTCGGCTTTGCTGCTGAGCGCCGGCGACGAGGATGCAGCCGCGACCATGAGCCTGCGTGCGGCGACGGCCGCCGTGGAGCGACAGGACCTCGTCGAACGCACGGTCGGATTGCTGTTCCGTCTCTCGCGCGTGGGCGAGGCTGCCGAGCTGGTCGAACTCGCGCGTCGGCGTGGGGTCGCCAGCGTCACCGCGCTGGCGCAGTACGCCGCCTGTTGCGATCAGCTCGGAGATCGCCAGAAGCGTCATGAGCTGTGCGACGAGATGCTGCAGCTGCACGACCTGCCGCTGCCGGTGTCGCGGCTCTTGGTCTCGTTCCTGATCGAGGAGGAGCGTGCCGGGCCGGCGCGGACCGTGGCGTTGCGCGCGCTGGCCAAGGACCCGGCGCAACCCGTGATGCACTTCGAGCTGGGACGCGCCTGTCTGTCACTGGACGATTGCGATCGCGCCGCCGTGTCGCTGCAGGAAGCGATCCACCGTGGGTTGCCTGCCGAGCTCGAACCTCGGGCCCGTCGCCTGTTGCGGCTGGCCGCGGAGCCGGGATTGTGGCGTCGCAGCCAGGATGTCGAGGCTGCCGTCGCGCGCCGTGACTTCGCTGCGGCGTTGCGCCACGTCACGGTGCTCGCCCGCAACGTGCCGCGGGTCGCCGAGGTCTGGTTCCTTGCCGGCGTGGTGCGCCACAAGCTCGGCGACGACACCAGGGCCGAGCGGGCGTTGCGCCGCGCGCTGCGGATGGACCAGGCCCTGCCCGACGCGCACAACCGGCTCGGCATCCTGCTCGTCGCCAGGGGCGCGGTCGAGGA
>JAGQRA010000667.1 GCA_020425885.1 Planctomycetota bacterium
AGCCGCAGCGCCAGCCAGGCGACGAGCAGCGCGCTGCCGACGTGCAGCCCGACGTTGGTCAGCAGCGACCCGCCGGTTCCGTTCGTCAGCAGCGCCTCGACGAGCACGCTCGAAACGACGGTCGGTCGGAAGAAGCGCACGATCGCATCGGTGGCCGGAAACCACAGGTGGTCCCAGCCATTCTCGACGACGACCGCGTCGGCGAACGGCATGCGGCCGGCGAGGACGTCGTCGGCGAGGCGGAGATAGCGATAGTCGTCGGGCTCGAGCTGCGGGTTGACCAGGATCGGCCAGCAGGTCAACGCGGCGATGCCGACGATCACCGCCAGCGCCCAGATCGCATACCGGCCCGGGCTCAAGCGACCACCTCGCGCTCGGCGTTCGGACTCGACTCGACCGGCGCCCCAGGATGCGATGTGGCCGGCGACCGCGGCGGCAGCACGATCGCGAACGCGGGGGCCAGCAACATGCAGAGCAGGACTCCGAGACCGGCGGTGATGCCGATGCCGAACAGGGCCGGCTGGTCCGAGCCCGCGAGCAGACCGAAGCCGAGCATGGTCGAGGCGCCGGCGACGGTGACGGCGAGGCGGGTGGCGCGCAGCTCGCGGCGGTCACCCTGCGATTCGGCGAGGAACACGCCGTAGTCGACGCCCATGCTGACGACCATCAGCAGCGCGACGAGCGACAGCATGCCGAACTCGAACCCGAACAGCGACAGCGCGCCGACCGTGGCCGCCGCCGCCAGCACGGCTGGCAGGTAGGCGAGCAGGGTCGGTCGGACGGCGCGATGGCGCGCGGCGACGAGCGCGAGCACGGCGAGCAGTCCGAGCAGCCAGAGCTCGAGCAGACCTTCGCGATAGGCTCCGTAGGCGAGGTCCAGGGTCTGCTCGATGTCGATCAGGCGGGCGCCGGGCACGGTCGCCAACGCGGCGCGCAGCGCGGCCTCGTCGCGGATGTCGAACAGGAAGCTGAGGCAGCCGACCTGGTCGCCGAGGCTGACGCGGAACGGGCGGATCAGGGCGGCCAGCGGCGTGTCTTCGAGATCGCCGGGGCGGAGCGGCGGTAGCGGCGGGGCGGCGAGGGCCTCGCGGAACGGCGCGAAGGCCGCGGTGTGGAAGCCGTTCGCCGTGAGCGCGGCGTCGAGGTGCTGCGCCAGCGCGCGGTCGCTGCGCACGACGGCGTCGACCGCGAGCTGGGCCTTGGCGCTCGGGACCAGGCCGGCGAGGTTGCGGAAGGCGCCGAGTTCACCGCGTTGCTCGGCCGCCGACAGTACCCTTGCCACCGCGTCGTTGGCCTGCAGTGCGCCTTCCTCGTCGTCGCCGATGGCGAGCACGAGGCGGCGCTGCTCGAAGCGGACGACGCGCTCGCGGACCGCGGTGTCCTCGCTCAGCAGCTGCGGGTCGATGCGTTGCAGGCTGGCGATGCCGTCGTTCCAGCTCAGGGCAGGCAGGCCGGTGACGGCGACGATCAGCGCGATCGCGATCACCGACCAGGCCAACGTCTTGGTGCCCGGCCAGGCGAACGCGCGGTCGAGCAGGTCGGCGAGGCGGCGCACGGCCGAAGTCGCGGTCGCCCGGGCGCCGGCGAGCCCGGGCAGGAACACCCGCGTCGCGAACAGCGAGGCCGTGATGCCGCAAGCCGCGAATACCGCCAGCTGTCGCAGGCCGGGAAACGACGACAGCATCAGCGCGACGAAGCCGATCACCGTCGTCGCCGCGCCGAGGCCGAGCCCGCTCCAGATCGACCGCAGCGTCTGCCGCGGCGACGAGCCGGGCGCGGACAGCAGGTGGTGACATTGGAAGTGGACCGCGTAGTCGACACCGACGCCGATCAGCGCCGCGCCGAACGCGAGCGTCAGGCCGTGCACGCTGCCGAACAGCAGCAGGCATGCCGTGGTGCCGGCGAGGAAGCCGGCGCCGAGCACCGGCAGCACGAGCAGGAACAGCCGCAGCGAACGGAACAGGGCCAGGAACAGCAGGCAGAGCCCGACGGTGGAGCCGATCGAGACGCGTTGGATGTCGGCCTTGATGGCCTGTTCGGCGCGGACCGCGAAACGGTTGGTGCCGCTGGTGGAGAGCCGGAGCGCACCGTCGAACTCGGCATCGACGGCGGCGAAGGCGGCGTCGATGCCGGCCAGCAGCGGACCCTGCACGGTGCTGTCGCTGGCGCTCGCCTGCGTGGTCAGGAACAGCACCGCCGCGGCACCATCGTCGGTCAGGAAGCGGCCGTCCGCGATCCGCAGCCCTTCACCCTTGTTGCCGACGATGCGTTCGAACATCTGCGGCAGGATCAGCAGCGGGTCGCCGGGCGCGATGCGGCTCAGCATGCCCGACAGCGGCTGCTGCAACCGGCGCTTGAGGTCGGCCACGGCGGCCTCGATCGCCGCCGGCTCGAGCCTGGCCGCCGCCGCCTCGGGGCCGTCGGCCAGGAACGAGAACCGCCGCGGTTGGTAGGTCGAATAGAGCGCGTCCTCGATGCCGGCCGGCGGTCCGGTGTCGAGCCAGGCGATGGCCGGCCCGACCCGGGGCTCGGCCCGCAGTGCGGCCTCGAAGGCCCGGCTCGCCGCGGTCGCGGTGTCACCGTCCGGAGCGTCGACCAGCAGCACCATCGTGCGGCTCAATTCGCCGGCAGCCAGCTCGCGCGCGATGTGGACGTCGTCGGCCGCGGCGCCATCGGGCAGGA
>JAGQRA010000668.1 GCA_020425885.1 Planctomycetota bacterium
CCGTGCGGCAGCACGACCTGGACGAACGAGCCTTCGGTTCGGCCGACCTGGACGACCTGCCCCTTCTCGAGCGCGTCCTCGTAGTGCGGCGGGTTGGCGACCGCACTAGGCCAGCAGTAGAGCCGGGCCTGGTCGACGACGACGCGGGCGTAGCGCAACTTCGGCTCGGCGGCGCCATCCTGCCCGCCGCCAGCCGGCGAGGTCCCGGCCCCGATCGGGCCGGACTGGGCTACCACCGCGCCGAGCAGACAGAACGCGGTGAACATCGAACGAAAACCCGCGCCGCCGGCACCCGTGGGAGCAGCAGCGCAACGCGCAGCGAATTGACCGTACATCGATCCTCCAGAAGCCCACCCGGGGCTCGAAACGCCCGGCACCGACGCCTTGACCGCGGCGGCGATGCCTCAAAGACCAGGAACCGATGCTACCGGATTCCTCGTCCGGCACCAACTGCCGAGTCCGGGACCGACAAAGCCTGGACGACGCCCGCGGCCGGCGCCGATAGGATCCAGGCCATGCGTCGTCCATCCGTTGTGCTCCTGTTGACCCTGACTCCCGCCTGCACCTGGGTGTCGGGCCAGGAGGACGTGCTGTTCACCAGCGACCCACCCGGCGCCCACATCTGGATCGACGGCAAGGACACCGGCTACACCACCCCCAGGCAGCTGCGGATCGGCGGCACCTTCGGCCACGACCACGAGATCAAGCTGACCAAGAAGGGCTACCGGCCGAACACCCGCCGCATCTACCAGCACACCGAGGGCTACACCAGCAAGTGGATCGACGGCGCCTTCGACTCGGCGATGCCGCCGCTGCCGTTCTTCTGGACCTTCGGCGACTTCTTCTTCCCGTTCGGCATCCGCTCCGCGATCGTGCCCGGCCAGCTCTACGTCAAGCTCTACCGTGACGACGAGCCCCTGCTCGGCTTCGAGTTGCTGGCGGCGCAGCGGGCAGAACAGCGGTCCGCCGGCGAGCGCACCGATCCAGCGAAGTGACGCGCACCGCCTTCCTCGATCGCGACGGCACGATCAACCGCGAGCAGGGATTCGTGACCGCGCCGGATCAGCTCGTGATCCTGCCCGGCGTGGTCGCGGCACTGCGACGGCTGGCGGCAGCCGACTGCCGCATCGTCGTCGTCACCAACCAGAGCGGCATCGCCCGCGGCCTCTACGACGAACGCGACCTCGCCCGCGTCCACGCGACGCTGCACCAGAAGCTCGAGGGTCTGCCGTACGCCTACCTGCACTGCCCCCATCATCCCGACGGCACGAATGCCTACGGCGGCCCTTGCGATTGCCGCAAGCCGGCGCCCGGGCTGCTGCATCAGGCCCGACGCCTGCCCGGCGTGTCCTTCGAAGACGGCCTGTTGGTCGGCGACAGCGCCCGCGACCTGTTGATGGGGCGCGGCCTGCCCCTGCGCACCGTGCACGTCCACAGCGGCAAGGAGCCGAGCCGCGAACTGGCCGCGATGCAGGCGCAAGGCATGGCACCGGCGCATTCGGCTCCGGACCTCGACGCGGCGGTGACCTGGTACCTCGGCCGAGATCGGTAGTGAGGCCGAACCGGCGACCGGCTAGCGCGGCTCGGGCGGCGGCACCTTGCGCGCCGCCCGCAACGAGAAGTAGCAGGTCACGCACGACACCACGGCGAGCACGCAGCCGAACACGAGCCAGCCGACCGAACCGAAGAAGAACCAGCCAGCGCTGGCGAAGGTCGAACCGAGTGCGGTGCCGGCGCAGCTCAGGTAGAAGCCGATGAGACCCGGCGACCACCGGGTGGGTTCGAAGTTGGGGTGATTGGTCACGACTGAGGCGGCGGCTCGAAGCGGTGCACGGTGACGGCGGGATCAGGGCAGGAAGCGCGACAACCGACCACCGAGCCGATTGGTCACGAACATCGGCATCTTGGACCACAATCGGCGCGGCAGTTCCAGTCGCGGATTGCCGGGATGGAACTCGGGAATCGCGGCACCCTGGCCGACGAGGATGTACTCGTAGCTGAGCGGCTCGGCCTGGAACCCCATGTGCTTCTTGAACCGGGCCGGGCCGGAATCCGCGCGGCTGCGACCGAAGTCGAAGTGCGTGTAACCCTTCTCGACCGCCCACTCCATGATCGCGCAGTAGATGTAGTTGTTGACGCCGCTGTCGTTGACGCCGTCGAGCGAGCCGGAGTAGTAGGCGTAGACCGTGTTCTTGAAGCAGAAGCTCATCACCGCGGCGAGCGTGCGGCCGCCGGGCTCGACGGCGCGATGGATGACGACGCTCTTGCCGAACTCGTCGACCA